>NZ_PSWM01000039.1:0-21360 GCF_002932795.1 Rathayibacter sp. AY1B5 | reverse complement strand
GTCAGCGTTCCGTCGTAGCCGGACGCAGGACGCTCCATCCGCCCGGCCATCCGCAGGAGCCGACCGCGCCGCGGCGGTCCCCGCCCGCCGCGGGAACGAGCACAGCCGGACGCGACCCGCTCCAGCGGGCCTTCCGGCCGTCCTGCGCAGGAGGATCGGCGCTCAGTGTGACGCGGGCGGTCGCGCTCGGGTGCCGTGATCCCGTAGAGTCGAGTCATCTCCTGGGCGATCGCCCGAATTCCACGGCTGAGAAGTCGCACGACGACGAAGAGACTCAGCCCCTGATAGAGACCGCACCGACCGAGAGCATCGTCCTCGGTCGTCCGGTTCGAACGCCCGCCTCGCAGCGGGTACCGCCCTTCACAGGACGCCGCGGAAGCCGCGCCGTTCCTCGTTCGACCCCCGCTCCACCGGCTCGCCCGGTGCGCGGGACGTTCTCCCCCGCAGAGCCGCCCTCCCCCGGAGGCGCGAGCTCAGCCCCTAGACGACCCGGACGACTCCGGCAGACGCGTGTTTCACCCGCGGAGGCCGAGTCGAGCGGGTACCGCACACTCGTGCGGACTCTGACGACGCCGGCCCCGGTCGGCGTCATTAACACATAAGGAAAAGAAATGCCTACTGGCACCGTTAAGTGGTTCAACTCCGAAAAGGGCTTCGGCTTCATCGCTCCCGATGACGGAGGCGCCGACGTGTTCGCGCACTTCTCCGCCATCGCGAAGCAGGGCTACCGCGAGCTCGTCGAGAACCAGCACGTCGAGTACGACGTCGAGCAGGGCCGCAAGGGCCCGCAGGCCGCGAACATCCGCGGCGTCGGCGAGTAATCTCCGACTTCCGACGCCCCGTCGACCAGGATCCCCGGATCCGGTCGGCGGGGCGTCCGTCGTTTCCCGGGAGTTCCCGCCGTCGGCCGGCGGAGGCGAGAGCCGGGTCACCCCTCCGGGCCGCAGGATCGGTATCCTCTCCGTGGCGGCTCCCGAGCTCACGGAGCCCGCGACGCCGTCCGGGACTCCGGCGCGTCGGCACGACTTCACGGCGGAGACAATGGGACGACTGATCTACGGACCGCAATCACTCGAGATCGACTTCGAGGACCGGCTCCTCGCGCACCTCAAGGTCGCGATGTTCACCAAGATGCGGCGGAACGAGTCGTTCAGCCTCTCCTGGAGCGAGCCGGAGTCGTCCGGCTACGGCCGCAGCTCCGTCTGGGTGCATCCGACGACACCGCTGCACTTCCGGTTCCACGGCAGCAAGCGCCCGTCGCTGAACCGTCTGTGGATCGAGCAGTTCATCGCGAGCGCGAACAACACCGGCGAGATGACCGTGGTGCCGGAGCCCGCCGAGGGCTCCTGAGCCGCGATGCTCCTCAGACCACGAGCGGCCGGGCCGTGTGCACGAGCTCCTCGTGCGGCAGGGCTCGGAGGCGCTCGGCGATCTCGGCACGGGCGTCCGCGTCGACCGACGCCCGGGCGTGCTCCTGCGGCCGCAGCGGCGTGAGGGTGACCAGGTCGGCGTGACCGGTCGCCAGGTCGAGCCGCTCCGGCAGGCCGGGGCTGCGCAGGCCCAGGAGGACGCCGACGGTGCCCTGCTCGTCGGTCCAGGCCGGCGGCGCCGAGACGTTCGCGAGCCGCGCCGTGTCGAGGGAGCTGCGGCAGCACACTCCCTGGAGGGCGGCCCGTCGGGCGGCCTCGTACAGCAGGCGGAAGTGCCAGTGGTTCCAGAGCTCAGCGGTGGGGACGCCGCGGACGGCGGACGTCTCGAGGCACAGCTCGAGGCCGAGACCGGTGCCGGGGTGCGCGAGCCGGTCGAAGGGATCGCTCAGCCCGTCGGTCGCGAGCACCACGGAGGCGCCGCGGTCGACGCGCAGGAACGCACGGTGATCGGTGGGCCAGCGCGCGCCGCCGCGGACACCGGGATCCTCGGTCGAGACGACGACGGTGCGATCGAGCGCACCCACTCCGCGCCAGGCGTCGGCCCGGTCCTCCGCCACCGCCTCGGCCAGTGCCCGTCTCTCGTCCTCGGTCCATCGGACCTCACGAGTGCGGTTCAGGAACAACGACATGGGACTCCCCGTCCGCGCGACCGGCGTGCCGCGCTCCCGGAACGCTACGGCGCCCACCCCTGCTCCTCCTCCGAGCAACCGGGACGCCAGCTGTGTGCTGCGTTCATTGCCGCGGCGGTCCCCGCCCGCCGCGGCGCGGTCGGCTCTCGCAGACGGCCGGGCAGGTGGAGCGTGTCGCGTCCGGCTACGCCGAAACGCTGCAACGCGTTTCGACGGTTCGCCTCGCGGCTGCGTTCGTTTGCGCGGCGGTCCCCGCCCGCCGCGGCGCGGTCGGCTTCCGAAGACGGCCGGGCAGGTGGAGCGTGTCGCGTCCGGCTGTGCTCGTTCCCGCGGCGGTCCCCGCCCGCCGCGGCGCGGTCGGCTCTCGCAGACGGCCGGGCAGGTGGAGCGTGTCGCCTCCGGCTACGCCGAAACGCTGCAACGCGTTTCGACGGTTCGCCTCGCGGGGCCGTCGACCGTGGTGGCGGCCGAAGGAGTCGAAGGCCCGCGCGAACGGGCGACCGCCGCCGCGGGTCCGCGAGGCGAACCGGCGGAACGCGTGTCAGCGTTCCGTCGTAGCCGGACGCAGAACGCTCCACCCGCCCGGCCATCCGCAGGAGCCGACCGCGCCGCGGCGGGCAGGGACCGCCGCGGACATCCGCGAGGCGAACCGGCGGAACGCGTGTCAGCGTTCCGTCGTAGCCGGACGCAGGACGCTCCATCCGCCCGGCCATCCGCAGGAGCCGACCGCGCCGCGGCGGGCGGGGACCGCCGCGGAAGAAGACTCACCCCAGCGGGTTGATGCCGTTGGTGCGCCAGCGCTCGTCGGCGAGCTGGCCGGGGGTGCCGGCGCTGGCGTTCTCGCCCAGGGGCTCGCCGCCCTCGACGGTGTCGGCGCCGAGCGCGGTGCCGGCTCCCTCGGCGGTGCTGCCGGGAGGCAGCAGGCCCTCCTCGTCCTCGCGGGGGCCGACCTCGTCCTCGGGGGCGTTCTCGGAGCCGCTCTCGCTCATCGGGTCGTAGCCGTGGTCCGGGTCGCGGCTCTCGTCGGCCGTCGTGTTCTCCTCGACCTCGGCGTCGGCGGGGCGGACGTCGTCGGCCTTTTCCGCGTCGGTGGAGGGGGTGGCCTCGAAGCCTGCGAACTCGGGGCTGTCGTCTGCGCTCATGGCCGCCACGGTAGCACCGGGCCCGCGAGCGCCGGAGGGGGTTCCGCCGGGCGCCCGCGACGTCTCCGCCCAGCGGCCACGCCCTAGGCTCGGGGGGCTGGCACGGACGACGGGAGCGACATGCGACGACTCGGGTACGACAGGTTCGGCGGGCCCGATCTGCTCTCGTGGCGGGAGGCGCCGGTGCCGATGCCGGGTCGCGGCGA
Source organism: Rathayibacter sp. AY1B5 (assembly GCF_002932795.1). NCBI lineage: Bacteria > Bacillati > Actinomycetota > Actinomycetes > Micrococcales > Microbacteriaceae > Rathayibacter > Rathayibacter sp. AY1B5. Next base: position 17,953 of record NZ_PSWM01000039.1, on the reverse strand, counting down.
GGTCCTGGTGCGCACGCGCGCGGCGAGCATCAACGCGACCGACGAGAAGATCCTGTCCGGCTCCGCGCGGATCATGGCCGTCGGCCGCTCCCGCCCCTACGGGTTCGGGCTCGATATCGCCGGCACCGTCGAGGCGCTCGGGCCCGGGTCGCACTCGGTCGCGATCGGCGACCGCGTGGTGGGGATGACCCGCGACGGCGACGCCTTCGCCGACGCGTCCCTCGCGCGCGGCCGGTCGCTCGTCCCGCTCCCCGACTCCCTCGGCTTCGTCGAGGCCGTCACACTCGCGATGTCGGGCGGCACCGCGGTGGGTCTGGTCGACGCTCTGCGCGTGCGCGCCGGCGAGCGCGTCCTCGTCAGCGGCGGCTCGGGAGCCATCGGCGACCCGACGATCCAGCTGCTGGTGCGCGCGGGCTGCACGGTCGCGGCGACCGGCTCGGCCGCCTCCGCCGACCTCCTCCGCTCGCTCGGCGCGGAGCCGCACGACTACCGCGCGCTCGATCTGGGCGTGCTGGGCGGCCGCTTCGACGTGGTCGTCGACGTCTCCGGCCACCTGCCGGTCGACGACGCGGCGATCCTCCTGGCCGACGGCGGGCGCATCGCGACGCTGGTGCCGAGCGGTCCGGCGCTGGTCTCGCAGGCGTCGGGCCTCGTCCGCCGGGACCGCCCGCGGGTGCGCAACCTGATCGTGGTGGCGACGGCGGAGCGGATCGGGCGCGCGGTCTCGCTGGCCGCCTCCGGCGAGCTGCGGCCCCGGCCGGGTGCCGTGCATCCGCTGGGCGACGTCGTCGACGTCCTGTCGCGCCGTGCGACGGGCGCCGACCGCACGATCGGCAAGATCGTCTTCACCGCTGACGACTCGGCTCCGCTGAGCTGACCTCGGCCGACTCCTCCTCGGCGGGGCGGCCGAGCGAGAGCGTGGCCAGGAAGCCGACGGCGAGGAACCCGGCGGCGGCGAAGGCCGCGTAGCGGGTGCCGTCCGAGAACGCCTCCCCCGCCGCCCGGGCCGCGTCGGCGGTGGCCGGCGAGGCGGCCAGACCCGCGATCGCGGCGCCGGAGGAGTCGACCACCGCGTCGACGGTGCTCGCCACCTGCTCCGCGGGGAGGCCCTGCTGCTCGAGCGAGGTCGTCAGGACTCCCGCGGTCGAGGTGTAGAGGATCGTCCCGAGCACGGCGATGCCGAGGGCCGAGCCGATCTGCCGGGCGGTCGACTGCGTGCCCGAGCCCTGCCCGCTGAGCTCGACGGGCACGTCCCGGAGCACGACCCCGGTCAGCTGCGCCGTCGCGAGACCGACGCCGAAGCCGTAGACGGCGAGGAACGGCACGAGAGCCCACCACGGAGTGGAGTCGGAGACGACCAGGCCGATGCCCGCGACTCCGACGATCTCGGCCGCGAGGCCCACCCGCACGATGAGCACCGGCGCGACCCGGTTGCCGAAGGCGCCGGCGAAGCCCGAGGCGACGAAGGAGCCGAGCGCGAGCGCGAGGAGCACCAGGCCGGTCTGCACGGCCGTGTAGCCGAGGACGCTCTGGAGCCAGATCGGCAGCGCCAGGATGATCCCGAACTCGCCGAGCGAGACGATCATCGCGGCGAGGTTGCCGTTGCGGAACGAGGCGAGGCGGAAGAGCCCGATCGCGAGCATCGCCGAGCGCCCGGCGCGCTCGCGGGCCCGCGCCCAGAGGACGAAGGCGACCCCGGCGAGCACCGCGACGGCGAACGCGATCGGGACCGGCGAGAGGCCCAGCGGCCAGCTCCAGCCGCCGATGCTCAGCCGTTCGTCGACTCCCCACCAGCCGAGCGTGCGCCCCTCGATCAGCGCGAACACCAGGGAGGCGGAGGCGATGATCGAGAGCGCGGCGCCGACGAGGTCGACCCGCCGCCCGTCGGGCTGCCGCGACTCGTCGACGAACAGCAGCGCTCCGACCACGATGATCACGCCCAGCGGGATGTTGATGCCGAACGCCCAGCGCCAGGAGAAGTCGGTGGTGAGCCAGCCGCCGAGCAGCGGGCCGACCGCGGTCATGCCGCCGATGGTCGAGCCCCAGACGGCGAAGGCGATGGCGCGCTCGCGACCGCGGAAGGTGGCGTTGATCAGCGAGAGGGTCGTCGGCAGCACCATCGCTCCTCCGACGCCCTGCACGACCCGGGAGAGGATCAGCAGGTCGCCGGTCGGAGCGAGCGCGGCCGCGACGGAGGAGAGCGCGAAGAGCGAGACGCCGACGATCAGCATCCGGCGCCGACCCCAGCGGTCGGCGAGGGTCCCGAAGACCAGCAGGAGCGCGGCGAACACGAGCGTGTACGACTCCTGCACCCACTGCACCTGGGTCGAGGTGATCCCGAGATCGGCGACGATCGACGGGATGGCGACGTTGACGATGGTCGAGTCGACGATGATCGTCGCCACTCCGAGGCTGATGACGACCAGCCCGATCCACTTGCGGTTGCGCACGACGCTCTCCTCCGACGATTTAGTAAGCCAGCTGACTATATGCCCGCGGAGGGCGCCGTGTCGAAGGGAGGGCCTGGAAGATTAGCGGGAGGCGGGCGCGGCGACAAGGGCGCGAAGCTCCCGGAGGCGCCCGGTCAGGATGGACGCATGCCCGCATCCCCCCGTTCCTTCCCGTATCCCCTCGGCGTCTCCCTCCGCGGCGACGCCGGCGCCAACGTCGCCGTCTACTCCGAGACCGCGGACAGCGTCGAGGTCTGCCTCTTCGACGAGTCCGGAGCAGAGACCCGCGTCGCCCTCGCCGAGCGGACCGGCCACGTCTTCCACGGCCTCGTCCCCGAGATGGGCATCGGCACCCGCTACGGCCTCCGCGTCGACGGCCCCTGGGACCCCGCCAACGGCCTCCGCCACAACGCCGCCAAGCTCCTCCTCGACCCGCACGCCACCGCGATCGAGGGCTCCTACACCTGGTCCGAGGACGTCTTCGGCCAGTTCTACGAGGACGCCGACTCCCGCAACGACGCCGACTCCGCTCACGCGGTCCCGCGCTGCGTGGTCACCGACCCCGACTCCTTCGACTGGAGCGGCGACACCGCGCCGCGCATCCCGCTCGAGGAGACCGTCGTCTACGAGGTGCACGTGAAGGGCTTCACGAAGCTGCACCCCGACTTGCCCGAGGACATCCGCGGCACCTACCGCGGCCTCGCGCACCCCGCCGCGATCAAGCACTTCACCGACCTGGGCGTGACCTCGGTCGAGTTGCTCCCCGTCCACCAGTTCGTGCAGGACTCGCACCTCGAGGAGAAGGGCTTGCGCAACTACTGGGGCTACAACTCCCTCGGCTTCTTCGCGCCGCACAACGAGTACTCGCACGCCGGCGACGACGGCTCGCAGGTCGACGAGTTCAAGGCCATGGTCAAGGCGTTCCACGAGGCCGGCCTCGAGGTCATCCTCGACGTGGTCTACAACCACACCGCCGAGGGCAACGACAAGGGCCCGACCCTCTCGTTCAAGGGCATCGACAACGGCTCCTACTACCGCCTGGTGGAGGAGGACCGCGCGAACTACTTCGACACCACCGGCACCGGCAACAGCCTCAACGTCGCGCACCCCGCCGCGCTGGGCCTGATCATGGACTCGCTGCGCTACTGGGTGACCGAGATGCACATCGACGGCTTCCGCTTCGACCTCGCCACCACCCTCACGCGCCAGACCGGCGAAGCCGAGGTGCACAGCGCCTTCCTCGACCTGATCGCGCAGGACCCGGTGCTCGCGCCCGTCAAGATGATCGCCGAGCCGTGGGACACCGCCGGCTACCAGGTCGGCGGCTTCCCCGCGGACTGGTCGGAGTGGAACGGGAAGTTCCGCGACGACGTGCGCGACTTCTGGAACGGCGCCGACTCGGTGCTCGGCACGACCGCGCAGCGCGTCCTCGGCTCCCCCGACGTGTACGAGGCCGACCGCCGCTCGCCGGTCTCCAGCATCAACTTCGTCACCGCGCACGACGGCTTCACCCTCGCCGACCTCACCGCCTACTCGCGCAAGCACAACGCGGCGAACGGCGAGGACAACAACGACGGCGAGAGCGACAACCGCTCCTCCAACAACGGCGCCGAGGGCCCGACGGAGAGCGAGGCGGTGAACGAGCGCCGCGGCCGCATGCGCCGCAACTTCCTCGCGACGCTGCTGCTCTCGGCCGGCGTGCCGATGATCCTGGGTGGCGACGAGATCGCCCGCACCCAGGGCGGCAACAACAACGCCTACTGCCAGGACGACGAGATCTCGTGGTTCGACTGGGAGAACGCGGACCGCGAGCTGCTCGCCTTCACCCGCGAGCTGATCGCCCTCCGCGCCGCGGAGCCGGCGCTGCGCCCCAAGTGGTTCCGCCGCGCTCCCGGCGACGGCGGCCCCGACACGGTCGACATCCTCCGCTCCGACGCGCAGGGCTTCGCCGACGAGGACTGGGACAACCCCGACGCCCGCTCGATCACGTTCGTGTTCGAGCACGAGGGCAGCGCGAGCTTCGCCCTGCTGCTGAACGCGGCGGAGAACGGCGTCGAGTTCACCGTCCCCGAGGCGCCCGGCGCCGAGTGGACGCTGGCCGCCTCGAGCGACCCCGAGCAGGTCGTCGAGGGCGAGGTCACCACTCTGATCGTCCGCGACGGCTCGTTCACGCTCCTGCGCTCGGCCTCCTGATGACCGGCCGGACCCCGCGGCTCCTCCGCTTCGGCGGGCGCATCGCGGGGTTCGGCACGGCCTCGGGGACGAGGATCGTGCTGGGCCTCTGGGAGGACACCCCCTTCGGACCGTTCGCCGACGCGATGATCGAGGACGGCGACGGCCACCGCCTCCTGATCGCACCGACCCGGGAGGTCGCGGACTTCATCGGATCGACGTACGCGTTCGACGAGGTGCGGATCGCGCCGGTGTCGTGGCGGAGGATCGCGGGCGGCCTGTCCGTCTCGGCCGGACCGCTCGCGGTGCGCCTGGAGCTCGGCGGTCTCACTCCGCTCGGCCGGCTGCTGCGGATCGTGCCGCGGCCGCTCGCCGAGCACCCGGCGTGGCTGACCGCGATCTCGCCGGTCGCCTCCCTCCTCGTGCGCGGTGTCAGCACGGCCGGGTCGGCCGGGCACGGACGCCGCGAGTACTACGGCGTTCGGGCGATCCGCCGCGTCGAGGGCGTCCACGCCGTGCTGGCGGAGGAGGACCTCGGCCCGCTGCGCCCGCTCTCGCCGCCCGTGCGGTTCGGCTTCTCGTCGGCGCCCGCCGCTCCGGCGATCGTCGACGTCACCACCACCATCGCGCTCCCGCGCGAGGGGACCACCGCGCTCCGGCGCGACCGAGAGAGAGGAGCCGCCTCGTGAAGAAGGGCGACAAGATCAGCTGGAACACCTCGCAGGGCGAGACCCACGGCGAGCTGGTCGAGAAGAAGACGAAGGAGTTCCAGTTCGAGGGGCAGAAGTTCAACGCCTCGGAGGACGAGCCCTACTGGATCGTGCAAAGCGACAAGACCGACGCGAAGGCCGCGCACAAGGAGTCGTCGCTGACGAAGAAGTGAGCGGGGCACGGCGGAGCGCCGGCAGGACCGGCACTCCGCCGTACTACGCGATGCGGATGAGCTTCTTGTTCACGAACTCCTCGAGGGCGGGGCGGCCCATCTCGCGGCCGGTGCCCGAGCGCTTCACGCCGCCGAAGGGCAGCTCGGCAGCATCGCCGAGGACGAGGTTGACCCACACCATCCCCGCGTCGATCCGGTCCGCCAGGCGCAGTGCCTGCTCCTGGTCGGTCGTGTAGAGGTAGGAGCCGAGGCCGTAGGGGGTGTCGTTCGCGAGGGCGATCGCCTCGTCCTCGTCGCGGACGCGGTAGAGCGCGGCGACGGGACCGAAGAACTCCTCGCGGTAGGCGTCCATCTCGGGGGTGACCCCCTCGAGCACGGCGGGCGGGAAGAAGTTGCCGGTCACCTCGCCGCTGGCGCGGACGACGGCCCCCTGCTCGCGCGCGGCGGCCAGCTGCGCCTCGAGGCGCTCGGTCGCGGCGGCGGAGGAGAGCGGGCCGAGGAGGGTGCCCTCCGCGAACGGGTCGGCCGGCTGGGCGCGGGTGAACGCCTCCGTGAACTTCTCGGCGAACGCGTCGTACAGCTCGTCGATCACGATGAAGCGCTTGGCGGCGTTGCAGGACTGGCCGTTGTTGTCCAGGCGCGCGGCGACCGCGTCCTCGACGGCCTTGTCGAGATCGTCGGTCGACAGGAGCACGAACGGGTCGGACCCGCCGAGCTCGAGCACGACCTTCTTGAGGTGGCGGCCCGCGAGCTCCGCGACGGCCGCGCCGGCCCGCTCGGAGCCGGTGACGGAGACGCCCTGGACCCGGGGATCGGCGATGACGGTCGCGGCCTGCTCGTTCGTGGCGTAGAGGTTGACGTAGACGCCGGCGGGGGCGCCCAGCTCCTCGGCCGCGGTGCGGAACACGTCGGCGATGGCGGCGGCCGACTCCGGGCACTGCGGCGCGTGCTTGAGCAGGATCGTGTTGCCCGCGACCACGTTCGGGCCGGCGAAGCGGGCCACCTGGTAGTAGGGGAAGTTCCACGGCATGATGCCCAGCAGCACGCCCAGCCCGGCGCGGCGGATCAGCGCGAAGCCGGTGCCCGCGGCGAGCTCGATCGGCTCGTCGGCCAGGAAGGCCTCGCCGTTCTCGGCGTAGTAGCGGTAGATGTCGGCGGCGAAGCCGACCTCGCCCTGCGCCTGGTCGAGCGGCTTGCCCATCTCGCGGACGATGATCGCCGCGAGCTCGTCGGCGCGCTCGACGTGCAGGTCGGCCACGCGGGCGATCAGCGCCGCGCGGGTCGCGACGGGCACGGTCCGCGACCAGGAGGAGTACGCGTCCTGCGCCGAGCCGATCGCCGCGGTCAGCTCGGCGTCACCGAGGGTCGGGTACTCGCGGAGGGTCTCCCCCGTGGCCGGGTCGATCACGGCGTAGTGGGTGCTCATGCGGGCTGTGCTCCTTCGCGCTGGGGGGCCGGTGCGGTCGCGCCGTCCTCGTCGATGATCTCCTGTGCCAGGCGCCTGCCGACGCGGATGGCGCCGTCGACGTGCTGGTAGCCCTCGGCGGCGAGGTCGCTCGTGCCGAAGCGGAGCGGACCCACCGGCTCCAGCTGCAGCGCGCCGTACCGGGTCAGCCCGCCCAGGTCGAAGCTCGCGGCGTACGCGCCCTGCGTCCACTCCTCGGACGCCCAGTCGCTCTCGTAGTAGACGACCGGATCGAGCGCAGCGGGCCCGAAGTAGGCGGCGAGCGAATCGAGGATCGCGGCCTTCCGCTCCGCCTCGTCGAGCGCGAGCACGCGGTCGGCCTTCTCGTCCGAGACGAAGCCGACCAGGGTGCCGCGCTCCTCCCCGTGGTTCGAGTTGTCGTAGGCCTCGTGCACGAGCGAGTGCGGGCTGAACGCGGTGCCGGAGAGGCCGTCGGCCCGCCAGAAGGGCGCGGCGTAGGTGGCGTGCACCTTGATCACGAGGCCGAGCGACTGGTGCTGCAGGGCCTGCTGCCGCAGGCGCGGGAGCGGAGGGTCGAACGAGATGCGGCCGACGAGGTTCGGCGGGACCGCGACGATCGCGCGGCGGGCGCGGAGGACGACGCCGTCGGCGCGCACCTCGACCCCGTCGTCGCCGTAGTGGACGGAGCGGACCGGGTGCCCGAGCAGGACGCGCTCGGCGCCGAGGCGCTCGGCGAGCCGCTCCGGGACCTGCTGGAGGCCGCCGATCACGCGCTTGTCGAGGATGAAGTCGGCGTCGACCAGGTTGCTGAAGCTCCCCGCGCTCGCGGCCATCAGGAGCGCCTGGAGGAGGGAGAAGGCGTGCGCGGGCTTGGTGAGCATGGCGTCGGCGAGGAAGAGGGCGATGTTCGCCCGCGCCTCCTCGTCGTCGCTCTGCTGCTCCAGCCAGGCGGCGAAGGTGATGCGGTCGTAGTCGCGGGCGAGTGGATGCGTCCACGGCGCTGCCGGGTCCGTCTCGGCGACGAGGCGGTCGAGCACCTCGATCAGGCGGGAGATCTCGGACTCGGTGCGCTCGCTCCCGGGGAAGATGTCGCCGGTGAAGCGGCGGGCGGAGCCGTCGGCGCCGATGTAGACGCTCTCGCCCTCGCGGTAGCGGGAGTAGGTGCCGAGACCGAGCTCGTCGAGCGTCTCGAGGAGCGCGGTCTGGTCCGGCGAGACCCACTGGCCGCCGAGCTCGAGGAGCTGCCCGTCGACCACCCGGGTCTCGAGCCGGCCGCCCACGCGCTCGCGCGCCTCGACGACGACGACGTCGAGTCCGTGCTGCCGCAGCCGGAGCGCCGCGGTGAGTCCGGTGGCGCCGGCTCCGATCACGACGACGTCGTGCTCGCTGGGGGACATGACTTCTCTTTCCGTCGGTGATCGCGGGAGTGGACGCGCGGATACGGACGATCCTGTCACAGAAGCGGAGGAGAACGTCAGTGCGTGCGCCCGACGGAGGGCCGACTCGGAGGCCCCTCCACTCAACTACATAGGCGTGCTATATTGTTCCCCGTGCCCGATTCCAGTGCCCCCGTGCGCCTCGCCTCCGCCGCCACCGCCCTCACGCGGTTCGCCGGCCGGGCGAGCGGCGCGACCGGGCTCGGCGCGCAGTCCGGAGCCGTCTGGTCGACGCTCGCCGAGCTGCGCACCGCCTCCCCCTCCCGCCTCGGCGAGCTCGCCGCGCGGGTCCGCGTCACCCAGCCGACGATGACCGGCATCATCGCCCGCCTCGACGAGGCCGGCTGGATCCGCCGCGTCCACGACGCCGGCGACGGCCGCGCCTGGCTGATCGAGGCCACTGCCGCCGGCGTCGACGCCCTCGCCGAGCACCGGCTCCGCCTCGAGGCCGCCCTGGCCCCGCTGTTCGAGGACCTCGACGAGGACGACCGCCTCGCCCTCGAGCGCGCCGCGGCCCTCGTCGAGGCCCGCGTCGCCCGGATCGCCGGCACCCCCGTCCCCTCCTCCCCCGAGAAAGGCTCCACGCCGTGACCACCTCCCCCCACTCGCCCGCCCAGGGCTCGATCCTGAAGCAGCCGCTGGCCGTCTGGGCCGTCGCCTTCGCCGCGGTGATCGCCTTCATGGGGATCGGCCTGGTCGACCCGATCCTCCCGGCCATCGCCGAGAGCCTGCAGGCGACTCCGACCGAGACCTCCCTGCTCTTCACGAGCTACCTCGTCATCACCGGCGTCGTGATGTTCTTCACCAGCTGGCTCTCCAGCCGCATCGGCGCCAAGAAGACCCTGATGATCGGCCTGGTGCTGATCGTGGTGTTCGCCGCGCTCGCCGGCACGGCGGGCAGCGTCGAGGGCGTCATCGGCTTCCGCGCGGGCTGGGGCTTCGGCAACGCGCTGTTCATCTCGACCGCGCTGTCGACCATCGTCGGCGCGGCGAGCGGAGGCTCCTCCGCGGCGATCGTGCTCTACGAGGCCGCGCTGGGCATCGGCATCGCCATCGGCCCGCTGCTCGGCGGGCTCCTCGGCAGCGTCTCGTGGCGCGGTCCCTTCTTCGGGACCGCCGTGCTGATGGCCGTCGGCTTCATCGCCATCGCGACACTCCTGCGCGAGGACGGCCCGAAGCCCGCCCCGACTCCGCTCTCGGCGCCGTTCGCGGCCCTCAAGGTCCCGGCCATCCGCACCCTGGCGGGCGCCGCCCTGTTCTACAACATCGGCTTCTTCGTGCTGCTCGCCTACACGCCCTACCCGCTGGGGCTGGACGAGATGGGCCTCGGCTTCACGTTCTTCGGCTGGGGCCTGGGCGTGGCGATCACCTCCGTGTTCGTCGCCCCGCTGCTCACCCGGCGCCTCCCGCGCACCGTGGTGCTGCGCTCGGTGCTGGTGCTGCTCGCGCTCGACCTGATCGCCGGCGGCCTCATGATCTCGTCCCGCGTCGGCCTGATCGTCTGCATCATCGTCGGCGGCCTGCTGCTCGGAGTCGTCAACACGGTGCTCACCGAGTGCGTGATGGAGGCGACCGACCTTCCCCGCTCCGTCGCCTCGTCCGCCTACTCCGGCGTCCGCTTCCTCGGCGGCGCGATCGCCCCGCCCGCCGCCTCCGCCCTGGCCGCCGCGATCTCGCCGGCCTTCCCGATGTACGCCGCGGCCGGAGCCGTCGCCGTCGCCGCGCTGATCGTGCTGCTCGGACGCCGCACCCTGGCCCGCGCCGACGCCCACGAGCCCGAGCCCGAGCTCGTCGAGGCGCAGGCGATCACGCTCGGCGAGTGACTTGCCCGGTGTGCCCGCCCCGGCCCGCCGATGCGTCGCGAACGGTCGTCATCCAGACAGGGTGACGACCGTTCGTGACGCAGGGATGCGGTCGAGCGGGGAGGGCGCGGGATCCGACCTGTGGAGAACCGGTTCACGAGTGTCGGGAGGCGGGACAGTGGCCGGATGCACGATCCCTCGCCGCTCCCGATCGGACTCCACCGCCGCGCCTTCACCGTCGCTGAGGCCCGCGCGAAGGGTCTGAGCCGCGGACGGCTCCGCAGCTCCGACCTCCACCGCCCCTTCCACGGGGTCCGCACCGCCGACCCCGACCCGGGCCTGCACCTGCGCGCGGAGGCGCTCCTCGCGCTGGTCGGTCCGGAAGCGCTCCTGAGCCATCTGACGGCGGCGCGGCTCTGGCCGCTCGATCTCCCTCCCGCCGCTGCGGACGAGCCGATGCACGTCAGCGTCCGCCGGCCGGGACGCGCTCCCCGGCACCGGAACGTCGTCGGCCACTCCCTCGCCGATCGCGACGTCCGCCGGGTCCTGCGCCGCGGACTTCCCCTGACCGATCCGGCCTCGCTCTTCTGCCACCTCTCCGCGCTCCTCGAGCCGGACGACCTCGTCGCGGTGGGCGACGCGCTGGTGCGCACGCCGGTCGTCGGCGATCCGGCCGACCGACGGCCCTGGGTGCCGCTGCCCGACCTGCGGGAGCGCGTGTCGGCCTTCCGCGGGCGAGGCTCTGTGCGGCTCCGCGCGGCGCTCGCTCTGGTGCGCGACGGGGCGGAGTCGCGGCAGGAGTCGCGGTTCCGGCTCGCGTCGCTCCGGGCGGGGCTCCCGGAGCCGGTGCTGCAGGAGCCGCTGTTCGACGCCGACGGGGTCTTCGTCGGGCGGCCCGACGGCTGGTACCCCGCGGAGCGGGTCGCGTGGGAATACGAGGGCGACGAGCACCGCAGCAGCAACAGGCGCTTCGCGCGCGACCTCGGCCGCTACGACGACCTCGCCTCGATCGGCGTCCGCGTCGTCCGCATCGTCGGCGCCGAGTTCGTCCCGCACCCCGAGCGCTCCGTCGAGCGCCTGCGCCGCGCCCTCGCGGAACGGGCTCCGCATCGACGACCGCCGACGCGTCACGAACGATCGTCATCACGCCGGAGTGGCGACCGTTCGTGACGCATCGCGGGAGGGTGCGCGCTCAGCGCTCAGGGCGCGACCTCGAAGAGGCTCGGGCGCAGCGCGGACGTGCGCGGGTCGGCGGCGCAGGCGGCGAGCGCCGCCGCGAGGACGCCGCGGGCCGGGTGCGGCTCGCGGACGTACACGTCGACGCCGGCGGGCGTGAAGGGCGTCCGGGCGAAGCGGGTGAGCGCCCAGCCCGCCTCCTCGTCGGCGGCGGCGAACGACCAGCGGCTGCGGGCGAGGAGGGTCAGCGGCTCGACGCCGCGCCAGCGGAAGCCGGACGGATCGCGCGGGTCGGGGGTGTCGATCCCCACCACGTAGTGCGAGCGGGTGCGGCCGCGCCAGCTGACGACGTCGCCGATCTCGCCGGTCGGGAGCGGCGCGTACGTGATCGCCACCCCCGACCGCGAGCGCCAGAGCGGCAGCGAGGAGCCCCGGACGAACCAGGTGCCGCTCGCGAGCGCCCGCGCGTCGATCATCGGAGGGCGTGCTTGATGTTGGTGCGGGCCAGCGCGACGGCCTCGCCCGCTCCTCCGTTCATCACGATCTTCGACACCGCCAGCGCGAAGCCCTTGACCTGCGCGCCCGTGATCGTGGGCGGCAGCGAGAGGGCGAGCGGATCCGTCACCACGTCGACGAGGACCGGGCCGCCGTCGGCGAGCGCCGAGCGGAGGGCCTCCTCCACGTCGCGCGGGTCCTCGACGCGGATCCCGCGGATGCCGATCGCCTCCGCCACCTTCGCGTAGTCGACCATCGGCACGTCGACGGCGAAGTCCGGGAAGCCGTCGACCAGCATCTCGACCTTCACCAGCCCGAGCGTGGAGTTGTTGAACACGACGATCGTCACGGGCAGCCGGTAGGCGGCGACCGTGACCAGCTCGCCCATCAGCATCGAGAGCCCGCCGTCGCCGCTCAGCGACACGACCTGGCGTCCCGGGTGCGAGAGCTGCGCGCCGACCGCCTGCGGGAGCGCGTTCGCCATCGATCCGTGCATGTAGGAGCCGAGCAGGCGCCGCTTCCCGTTGGGCGTGATGTAGCGGGCCTGCCAGACGTTGCCCATGCCGGTGTCGGCGGTGACGATCGCGTCCTCGGAGAGCAGGCCGTCGAGCGTGGAGGCGACGAGCTCGGGGTGGATCGGACTGCGCGTGCCGACCTCGGTGTACTTCCCGACGACTCCGGTGACCAGCTTCTCGTGCTTCTTCAGCGTCTTGTCGAGGAAGCGGTGGTCCTTCCGCTGCACGAGCGGGGTCAGTGCGGTGAGGGTCGCCGCCACATCGCCGTGGACGGGGTGCGCGACGCTGACGCGGCGCCCGAGCTTCGAGGCGTCGCTGTCGACCTGCGCGATGACCACCTTCGAGGCGTCGGGGAGGAACTGCTCGTAGGGGAAGTCGGTGCCGAGGAGGAGGAGCAGGTCGGCGTCGTGCATGCCGGCGTGCGCCGCTCCGTAGCCGAGGAGGCCCGTCATGCCGACGTCGTAGGGGTTGTCGTACTGGATCCACTCCTTGCCGCGCAGGCTGTGCCCGACGGGTGCCCCCACCAGCTCGGCGAAGGCGACGACCTCGTCGTGCGCGTTCTGCACTCCGGCGCCCGCGAAGATCGCGACGGTCCGCGCCTGGTCGATCGCAGCAGCGAGGGCGCGGACGTCGGCCTCGGCCGGGACCAGGACGGGCGTCGACGGCAGCACGAACGCGGGGAAGCCGTCCACCGCCTCCAGCTCGGCGATGTCGCCGGGGAGGGTGACCACGGCGACTCCGCGGAGGGCCACCGCACTGCGCATCGCGGCGTTCACGACGCGCGGGGCCTGGGCGGCGGTCGAGATCAGCTCGCGGTAGTTCGAGCACTCGACGAAGAGCCGGTCGGGGTGCGTCTCCTGGAAGTAGGACGAGCCGATCTCGTTGCTGGGGATGTGGCTCGCGATGGCGAGCACCGGGGCGGAGGAGCGGTGCGCGTCGTAGAGGCCGTTGATGAGGTGCAGGTTGCCGGGGCCGCAGCTGCCGGCGCAGACGGCGAGGCGCCCGGTGAGCTGCGCCTCCGCGCCGGCGGCGAAGGCGGCCGCCTCCTCGTTGCGCACGTGGATCCAGTCGATGCCTCCCTTCTCGGAGCCGCCGCTGCGGCGCACCGCGTCGACGATCGGATTCAGCGAGTCGCCGACGATCCCGTAGATGCGGGAGACGCCGGCGTCGATGAGCTGGGCGATGAGCTGGTCTGCGATCGTCTTCTGAGCCATGACCCCATTCGACCGGACCGGGCCGAACGTCCGCTACTCCGGAAAGTGGAGATCCGGGTCGAGTGCATCCCCCTCGGGACGGATGCCCTGCACCCCTAGCCTGGGAGTCGTCACAGGAACACCTCCGTGCCGCTGATCCCGGGAGTCGCCATGAACCGCCGCAGAACCGCCCTCGTCCTGGCCGCCGGCGCAGCCCTCGCCCTCGGCCTGACCGGCTGCTCGGGCCTGAACGGCCTGATGGGAGGCGAGACCCGCGACGACGAGACCGGGGAGATCACGGAGGGTGGGACGACCGACGTCTTCCAGCTGCGCGTGGGCGACTGCCTGAACGGCGAGCTCAGCGAGGAGGCGACCGAGGTCACCGACGTGCCGACCGTGCCCTGCACCGAGCCGCACGTCTACGAGGTGTTCCAGAACCTGACGATGGCCGACGCCGACGAGTACCCGGGCGAGTCCGTCGCGACGGAGCAGGCCGAGACCGACTGCGTCACGGCGTTCGAGTCGTTCACCGGGATCGGCTACCAGGACTCGGCGTACGACTTCAGCTACTACTACCCGACCGCCGAGAGCTGGGGCACGGGCGACCGGACGATCAACTGCATGATCACCGACCCGAACGGGCCGAGCACGGGCACGCTGGCGGGCGTCGCGGCCTGATCGGCGTCCCCGCGCGCGGCCGGGTCAGCCCCGGTCGCGCGCGGGGAACAGGCGCAGCAGCAGGCCCGAGCCGATCCAGACCACGGCGATCCCCGCGACGAGCCACGAGGCTCCGAGGCCGGACGCCGCTCCCGCCAGCACGGCGCCGATGGCCGCGGCGGCGGAGCGCAGCCCCGCGCCGATCGTGAACACCTGCGAGCGGACGGCGGCGGGGCTCTCCTGGTCGCGCAGGAGCAGCATCGCGGCGTTCGAGGGGGCCGTGAAGACGCCCGCGACCGCGAAGGCGGCGATAGCCACGACGATCCCCAGGTCGGGGACGGCGACCAGGAGGACGGCGCCGGTCGCGATGTAGGCGGCACCCATGGTCCACGCCGGCGGACGGCGGGTCCAGCGGCGGGCCGCCACCGCGAGGGCGCCGAGCAGGCCGCCCACGGCGAAGGCGGTCAGGATCCACGCGGCGGCGTCGGTGCTGCCCAGCCTCTCCACCGAGAGGCTGATCGCCGCGACCCCCGCCGCTCCGCCCGCGACCTGGCTGAGCGTGCCCGCCGAGGTGACCACCGCGATCGGACGGTGCCGCACGAGGTGGGTGACGCCCGCGACGATCGTCCGCAGCACGCCGACCGTCGGCGCCGGACGCGCCTCCATCGCCAGGCCGAGCGATCCGACGACGCCGATGAGGGCGAGGACCGCCATGGCGAGCATCGCGGTCCGCGCTCCCCCGACTCCGACCGCGAGGCCCACGATCGCGGGCCCGCTGATCGAGGCGACCGTGTACGAGAGCGAGTCCTGCGCGTAGGCGCGGCGCGGCTCCGGGATGGCGCTGGTGACGAAGCTCGACATGCCGCCCATGTAGACGGGCGTCGCGAGCCCCGCGAGGAGCAGCAGCACCACGATGAGCGGAGTCGGCACCTCGCCGAGGAAGGCGGCGACCGCGAAGGCGACGGCGGTCGTGAGCGCGGCGCCGACCAGGAGCCGGCGGGGGCGGCGGACCCGGTCGAGCACCGTGCCGACGAGCGGCGCGGCGATCACAGCGGGGAAGAGCGCCGCGCCGGTCAGGGCGCCGCCGAGCGCGACGTCGCCGAGACGCTCGACGGCGAGGACGGGGAGGGCGACGACCATGCCGGCGCTGGCCAGGCGGAGGGGGATCGACGCGGCCTGGTAGCTGACCGCGCTCATGCGGGACCGGGGATCGACATCACCTCCGATGGTGCCACGACTGCGCAGCCGGGTCTGCCGGGGAGGCAGGCCACCGGCGTCCGAGCGGCCTGCGGCGGCGCGCCCTAGGCGATCGGCGTCCGCGCCGCGAGCTCGGCCGCCGCCGCGACGCCCAGCCGCCAGGGCGCGCCGTGGCCAGGCAGGAGGGTCCGCGCCCCGGTCCCGGCGAGCACCCGCAGCGAGTCGAGGGACTGGGCCGTGTCGGCGGTGGCGGCGCGCGCGACCAGGTGCGGGCCGGTGCGCGCGGAGTAGGGGTCGAGCGTGACCAGCGCGTCTCCGCCGATCACCGCGTCGCGCTCGGGCAGGTGCAGCGAGACGTGCCCGTCGGTGTGCCCCGGAGTCGCCGGCACGCGGGGCGACCCGGGCACGTCGAGCACCGCCCCGGCGGTCAGCGGCAGCGTCCCGTGCACGGGCGGCACCGCGAGCGCGCCCGCACGGGCCATCGCGCCGAGCACCGGGATCGCGGAGGGGTGCAGCAGCGGGTACACGAACGGCGTGCGCTGACGGCGGTAGGAGTAGGGCTGCGCGGCGAGCGGCTCGTCGGCCGCGTGCAGGTGCACGGGGACGCCCTGCCGGACGAGGCCGCGGGCGACGCCGAGGTGGTCGAAGTGCGCGTGGGTCAGCACGAGGGCGTCGATCTCGCGGAGCGAGCGGCCGAGCACCTCCAGCGCGCGGATCAGGTGCGGCCACGTCCTCGGGAGCCCGGCGTCGACGACGGTCAGCCGGCCGGCCTCCTCGATCAGGTAGAGGTTCGTCCAGGCGTGCTCGAGCCGGTGCACACCGGGCGCGACGTCCCGGTGCAGGCTCGCTCCGCCCCCTCGCCGCTGCTGCCGGTGCTGCTGCTCGTCCATCGTGCTCCTGCCCCTTCGGGCACGCGCCCGATCGCGACGACGCTACGAGCGTCTGCGACGGATCGGACAGGGCGTTGACGGCGGGGGTCCGCGTCGTGCAGGGGTCAGCGGCGCCGCCCGCGGAGGGCGAGCTGCGCCGCGGCGAGCAGGAGGAGGACCGCGAAGAGGATCCCGGACACGCGCGCCGGCAAAAGGAAGGAGAGCGCCACTCCGGCGAAGGAGAACGCCGTGGCGGTGAGCCCGACGACCAGGCCCGCCCGCACGTCGAGCAGGCCGCGCCGGGCGTTCGCGATCGAGCCGGTGACCGCCGTGGGGATCATCGCGGCGAGCGAGGTGCCCTTGGCCAGGAGGTCCGCGAGCCCGAAGGCGCCGACCAGGACCGGCACGGCGATCGCTCCGCCGCCGATGCCGAAGAGGCCGGAGGCGACTCCCATCCCGATGCCGAGCCCCGCGAATCCGGGCCACACGCCCCAGCCCTCGGCGACGTCGCCGGTGTCGTTCGAGCCGAACACGGCCATCCGCACCGCCGCGGCCACGAGCAGCGCCACGAACATCCAGCGCAGCACGCCGAGGGGCAGCCGCGCGAGCAGCCAGGATCCGGCCACCGCCCCGAGCATCGCCGCGGCCGCGATCACCGCCGCCGGAACCCAGGCGACCTGGCCGGCGAGGGCGTAGCCGAACGCCCCGGCGACCGAGGTCGGGGCGATCGCGAGCAGCGAGGTGGCGGAGGCGCGGCGCTGGTCCATCCCGGCCCAGGCGATCAGCATCGGCACCATCACGATGCCGCCGCCGACGCCGAACGCGCCCGACAGGGTCCCGCCGACGGCGCCGATCAGGGCCAGGACGAGCAGGGTGCGCGGGCGCACGCGTGCGGCCGTCCGATCGGGGAGGGGCGCCTGCGGGGCGGTCGCGTCGGTCACGGCTCCATGCCACCACAGCGCCGAGCCGAGGGCGAATCGCCGCGCGAGGACTTCGTTCCTGAGAGGACCCGCCCGGAGCCGCGCGGCTCTCTGGCAGTTGCCTGGGCGGGCCGGATCCGACCGTGACGTTCGGCGTCGACGGAGCGTCCTACCTGCGTACCCCGCCTGATCGAGCGATCGGGCCCCGAGCGAAAGAGGAGACCATGGCCGAGACCACCGCGTCCACCACCCGTCAGACCAGCACCGGATCCGGACGCACCGTGATCGAGGACGGCGTCATCGCCAAGGTCGCCGGCATCGCCGCGCGCGAGGTCCCGGGCGTCCACGCCCTCGGCGGCGGAGCGGCCCGGGCGATCGGCGCCCTCCGCAGCGCGATCGGCAACGACGACCGCGGCCAGGGCGTCAAGGTCGAGGTCGGCGAGCGCCAGGTCGCGGCCGACGTGACCATCGTCGCCGAGTACCCCGCGCCGCTGCAGAAGGTCGCCGAGGACGTGCGCTCCGCCGTCGCCGACGCGATCCAGCACATCGCCGGCATGGAGGTCGCCGAGATCAACGTGACCGTCCAGGACGTCCACATCCCCGAGGACGACACCCAGGAGTCCGACCCGCGCGTCGTCTGACCGTTCCCCCGCACCGACGCCCCGGGCCGAACGGAACCGGGGCGTCGGTGTGTCGGTGTGTCTGCGACCCTGCGCCGACTCCCGAGACGTCCCCCCGCGCCCGAGCCCCTGAGCCATCCCC
>NZ_PSWM01000038.1:0-22784 GCF_002932795.1 Rathayibacter sp. AY1B5 | reverse complement strand
CCCTCGCCGGCCAGGTCGCCTGGGTTCCGGCGGCGGTGATCGCGGCCGCGGCGATGCTCGGGGCGGTGGCCGGATCCTGGCTGCTCGCGCGGCCGCCCCCTCGACCTGGACGACGCCGTCGCCCTCGTCGGCATCCTCGCCGCCCTCCAGGCCCTCCTCGACAGCGGCGGCCTCCCCCCTGAGGAGATCGAGGCCCTGCGCCACGGCCTCGAGCAGGGCGGTGCTCTCCTCCCCGGAAGTGACGAGAACGAGATCGCGACCGCTCTGGGTGGGCTGAACGCCCGCCTCCGTGGGACCATCGGGTGATCGCGCCGCGCCCGACGTTCCCGTAGCCTTCATCCGCGCTCGTGTCGACCCCGGTAACGCGCTCCCCCACCCGCGGGTAGCGTCCGGTCCGGTCCCGCACTCCCACGGGGTCGCTGAAGCCCGAGAGCCGGAGGAGACCCGATCGTGAACGGTGACCACTTCGTGCTCTCGACCGCGACGCCGTGGGACGACCGCACCGAGATCATCGGCGTGTACGCCTCGGAGGCGTGGGCCCGCGAGGCCGCGGCCGCCTGGCTCGGATCCCCGGACCGTGAGGCGTTCCCCCGGTGCGTCATCGAGGGCTGGAGCGGTGCGCACCTCCTCGGCCGCGAGGTGGTCGAGGGCCTCGGCTTCGACGACGAGGGCGGCGACGAGTCGCTGGGCGGCCCCCGCAGCCTCTGACCCGCGGATCGGCTCAGCCGCCCCAGTGCGTCGGGCGCTCGAAGTGCGAGGGCAGCGTGGTCGCCGCATCCCCTCGGGCGCTGTTCACCTGTGCCTGGGTGAGGTAGACCGCCTCGGCGAGCCGGGCACCGGACACGTCCGCGTCGCGCAGGTCCACCCCGAGCAGATCGCACCGCTGCAGATCCGCTCCCCGCAGATCCGCGGCGAGGAGGAGCGCCCCCCGCAGATCCGCTCCCCGCAGGTCCGCGTTCCGGAGCACCGCGCCCGCCAGATCCGCTCCCGGAGCGAGCCGACGGCCCGTCGACCGGCGCGCAGCCGGCGCCGCTCCTGCGCGAGCGGCCCTGCTCGCGGCGATCAGGAGCGGCCGGGACGCTCCGTACTCCGCGTCGACGTCGACCGCGGCCACCTGCTCCGGCTCGCCGAGGGTGTGCGCGTGCACCGCGTCGAACCTCTCGCGGAGCTCGTCGAGGAGCGGCGCGCCGACGCCGGGCAGCGCCAGTGCGGAGTCGAGGTACCAGAGCAGCTCGTGAAGGCGGCGCATCAGCGGGAACACCGCGAACATCCGCTCGCGCACGGCCGGGTCCGACCGCCAGGAGACGCCGCCGAACGTCTGCTGCGAGACCTTCTGGCCGGCGCCGAAGCAGTCGAAGACCGTGCAGCCGACGAACCCCTGCGGCCGGAGCCGGCGGTCATCGTGCAGGCGTCCTCGCCGTCGAGGTTCACGCACGGGTCCCCGGCCCGCTTGTCGAACGGGAAGTCGGCGGAGCGGGCGAAGGCGAGGGCCACGCAGCACAGGCCGAAGCAGTTCGCGCAGTCGGCGCCGAGGTCCTCGCGGCGGCCGAGCTCGACCCTGGTGCGTGACGTCATCCGTCCGAGCCTACGCGCGGCGGCGCCGGCCGCTCAGTGCGCGAGCGCGAGCACGCCGACGACCAGCACGCCGAGGCCCACGATCCCGAGCAGCGAGACGATGCTCTCCTTCCGGGAGAGGCCCGCGCGCACGACGGCGATGAGGGCGATCCCCGCGAGTGTGACGACGTAGACGCCCGCGCCGATCCGCAGCGCGATCGTCGCGTCGATCCAGCCCAGCGCCGCGGCTCCGAGCGCGAGGACCGGCAGCGACGCCGAGGCGAGCGCTCCGCCCGCGATCCGCAGCATGGTCTGCGTCTCGGAGCGCGAGGGCGCCGAGGCGTGCACGACCTGGTGCGCGATCACCTCGGCGACGAAGCCCGCGGCCGAGATCCCGATGATCGAGATCACGAGGCTCTGGAGGGCGTGGACCGCGTCGGGGTGGTCGCCGACGAGGTAGATCATCACCACGGCCAGGCCCGTGAAGGTCGCGTAGACGCGCTCCTTGAGAGCGCGGGCGATCTCGTCGAGGGGGCGGCGGGTCCGCTCCGCCCACCGTCCGGCGCGGCCCGGGCGCAGGCGCACCGGCGTCATCCGGTCGGCGGGTGCGGTGCGGCCCTCGTCGGCCGCTCCGTCAGTAGGAGGCGGAGTCGACACGTGCCGCGGAGGAGTCGCCCGAATGCCGCGCGGCGAGGTCGCCGAGGATGGTCGCGGAGCCGCTGGTGCCGAAGCGGGTGACGCCGAGCTCGCGGTAGGCGAGGAGCGTGTCGAGGTCGCGGACGCCGCCGGACGCCTTCACCTGGACGGCCTCGGAGACGGCGCCGCGCATGAGGCGGAGGTCGTGCTCGTTCGCTCCGCCGCCCGCGAAGCCGGTGGCGGTCTTCACGAAGTCCGCTCCGGCGCGCTCGGCGGCCAGGCTGCCCTCGACGACCTGCTCGTCGTCGAGGAGGCTCGTCTCGAGGATGACCTTGACGACGTGGCCCTCGGCGGCCTCGACCACGGCGCGGACGTCGTCCTCGACGTCCTGGAGCAGGCCGCTGCGGAGGCGGCCGATGTTGACCACCATGTCGAGCTCGGACGCGCCGTCGGCGAGCGCCTGACGCGACTCCGCGACCTTCGCCGCGGTGGAGGTGGTGCCGTGGGGGAAGCCGATGACCGTGCCGACCAGGACGCCGGAGCCCTCGAGCCGGGCGACCGAGTGGGCGATGTCGGAGGGGCGGACGCAGACGCTGAACACGCCGGACGCGCGCGCCTCGTCGAGCTGGGCGTCGACGTCGGCGCGGGTGAGCTCGGGCTTCAGGATCGCATGGTCGATGAGCGCCGCGATCTCGGCGACGGTGGGCAGGCTGGAGTCGGTCATCCGGACATTTTACGTCCGTCGGAGGACGACGAAGGCCCGCGATCCGAGGGATCACGGGCCTTCGTCGGTCGCGCTGCTAGCGGCGCTCGGTCACCAGCTGGACTTGGTGATGCCGGGCAGCTCGCCGCGGTGCGCCATGTCACGGAAGCGGACACGCGAGATGCCGAACTTCGTGAGGTTGCCGCGGGGACGGCCGTCGACGGCGTCGCGCGAGCGGACGCGGACGGGCGAGGCGTTGCGGGGGAGCTTCTGGAGGCCGACGCGGGCGGCCTCGCGGGTCTCGTCGGTCCCGGCCGGGTCGACCAGGGCCTTCTTCAGCTCGAGGCGCTTGGCGGCGTAGCGGTCGACGATCACCTTGCGCTGCTCGTTGCGGGCGATCTTGCTCTTCTTGGCCATACTTAGCGCTCCTCGCGGAAGTCGACGTGCTTGCGCACTACGGGGTCGTACTTCTTGAGCACGAGACGGTCGGGGTCGTTGCGGCGGTTCTTCTTGGTCACGTAGGTGTAACCGGTGCCGGCCGTCGACCGGAGCTTGATGATCGGACGGACGTCCTGCTGCTTGGCCATTAGATCTTCACCCCGCGAGCGAGAACATCCTTGACGACGGACTCGATGCCACGGGCGTCGATGACCTTGATGCCCTTGGCCGAGAGGGTCAGGGTGACGTTACGGCGAAGCGACGGCACGTAGTACGTCTTCTTCTGCACGTTCGGGTCGAAGCGGCGCTTGGTGCGCCGGTGCGAGTGCGAGATGGCGTGCCCGAAGCCGGGGACGGCTCCGGTCACCTGGCAGACTGCTGCCATGGTTTCCTCCATGTGTGGTTACCGTGGACCACGCGCGGCACGAGGCCTCGCCCGACCCACCCAAGGTCACTTGTCGGCGCACCGCCCGGCCGTTCAGCGGGGGCCGGAGCTCCCGCCCGACGGGCAGCACGCAAGCGCGTGCAGATGCACGCAACTTCGCTAGGTTACGCGAGCCGGGCGGAGGCCGCAACAGCGTCCCGGTCTCCGGCGAGGCTCAGCGGTTCCGGACCAGGACTTCCTGGGAGGTTCCGGCAGAAGTGGTCGTCGGTACCCCCCGAGCAGGGCGTTCGTGTATCTTGCGCTGTCCTCGGCGGTTCCGGGCGCCCTACTCTGAGCCGACCGCGGGCGCCCGCTCCCGGCAGCAGCCGGGAGTAGCAGCACATGCGCCAGTCCTTCCTCCGTTCCCTCGTCGCCGCGGCCGTGCTCGTGGCGGGCGCAGGACTCAGCGTCGTGGCCGCGCCGGCCGCCTCCGCCGCGCCGGTCTTCAGCACCGCGTGCTTCTCCTCTCCGAAGATCTCGGCGGTGTCGGAGTACACCGTCCCCGCGACCGGGGTGTCGACGGTCCGCGCGGTCCTCAGCGGCCAGAACGGCGGGAAGGGCGCGAGCGGCCTCGGGACGGGCAACGCCGGCGGACGCGGCTCCAGCCTCGTCGTGGAAGTGCCCGTCACGCCCGGGCAGGTGCTGAAGATCGGACGCCTCGCCGGCGCCCCGGCCGGAGCGGCCGGCGCCACGCGCTACGTGAACGGCGGCATCTACTCGGGCGATTCCGGCGGCGCCGGCGGCGACGCCCAGTACCTCACCACGGCCGGCTCGGACGGCTGTCAGCACGCCCTCGCCGTGGCTGCGGGCGGCGGAGGCGGCGGCGGCCGGTCCTCGGTCGGAGGCGACGCCGACGCCGGCAGCGGTGCGAGAGGCGGCGGGAACGGCGGCAGGAACGACGCGGCCGACGGCGGCGGCGGCGGGGCGGCCGGCCAGAGCTCGGGCGGCTCCCCCGGCGCCCGCGGGTACAGCACCTTCGGCGAGTGCGCCGACGGCAACAACGGCCAGTGGGGCGTGTTCCTCAACGACGGCAAGGGCGCCGACGCCGGATCCTCCCGCGGCGGCGGCGGCAACTGCTCGTTCCCCGGCCACAGCGGCGGCGGCGGCGGGGCCGGCTGGTGGTACGGCGGCGGTGGCGGATCGCCGTACGTGTTCGGCAGCATGAACGACACCCTCGGCGTCATGTACGACCCCGGCGCGGGCGGCGGCGGCTCGAGCTACGTGCACCCGAGCGTGACGAAGATCTCGCAGACGGCCGGCCCGACGGCGGCCGACCCCGTGGTCGCTCCGGTGTACGACACCGCCGTGACCGTGACGCGGACCCCCGACTTCTCCACGCTCGGGCAGGAGGTCACCGTCACCGCGACGGTGACCATCCCGAGCCTGGGCCGGCCGGTCGCCGCCGGCGGCACGGTCGAGATCCTCACCGGCGCGGGCACCAGCAGGGTGACCCTCGACGCGAACGGCGTCGGCGTGCTGAGCACGAGGGACATCCCGCAGGGCTGGAACGAGATCCGCGCGCACTACCCCGACACCATCACCCCCGCCGAGGCGGGACGCGGGAGCTGGTCGGCGCTTCCCGCCCTGCGCCACGAGGTGCGGGCGTGCGCTGCGACACCCGTCATCACCCGGCAGCCCGCGGACATCGCGGGCGTCACCAACCAGATCTACACGCTGACGATGGGCGTCAGCGTCTCCGCCGTCTACGGCGGCGTCCCCGCCGTGTCCTGGGAGAGATCCACGGACGGCGGCGCCACGTGGAAGCCCGCGCTCGGTCGGGCCGCGGTCCGGGACGACGGGACCGCGTTCCTCGAGGCCGGCCCCGATCTCACCGGCTCGTACCGCTATCGGGCGACCCTGACCACCTGCGGCGGCAGCGTCCGGAGCGAGCCGGCCACCGTGGCGGTGGGCGGTGTGCGGTTCGACCTGTCGACGCTCCCGCAGAAGACGTACGGCGACTCCTTCGACGCGAGCCCCTACGCGCAGGCCGTCGACGTGCCCGGCCGCTCCATCGTCCTGAGCAGCAGGACCGCCGAGACCTGCTCCGTCAGCGGCATGAGGGTGACCGTGCTCCACGCCGGCGTCTGCACGCTCGCCGCGAGGCTCGACTCCCTCGCTCCTCTGGGCTGGGCGGGCGAGCCCCTGCAGAGCTTCACGGCGAAGCCGAAGGCGCTCACGGTGACCGCCCCGACCGTCGACTACCCGCGCGGCGCGCCGGCCCCCGACCTGCGCTGCACGGCCGCCTTCGTCGGCTCCGACACCTTCGGCACCCCGCTCAGTGCGGGCGTCTACCGACCGATCGTCACGGCGGACGACGTCATCTACCGTTTGATCCCGAACTGGGCCACCTCCACCTTCACCACCTTCACGACGCGGTGCAGCGGCGCGAAGGTCAGCAGCGACTACACGGTCGCGGGGTACAAGGACGGCGCGCTGCGCATCGTCGCGGCCGTCCCGATGGTGACCGCCTCCTCGCCCTCGTCGACCTACGGATCCACTCCCCCCGCGATCACCGCCTCGGTGACCGGCTCCCCCTCGGGGACCGTCTCCTGCGGCGCCTACGCGGCGTCCGACACCGCCTTCAGGACGCCGCTGGCGCTCTCCGCGACGACCCCCGTCGGCCGCTACCCCACGCGCTGCTCCGGCCTGACGAACCCCTCGGGACAGCTGATCACCATCGACGGCGCGCTCACGATCTCCCCGGCGCCCCTCACGGTGACCGCGTCGAGCCCCGGGACGCAGGCGCACGGCACCGCGACCGCCCCGACGCTCACCTGCACCACCGACGGCTTCGCAGGCACCGACCGGTTCGTCACCGAGCCGACCGGCGCCTACTACACGGCGGACGGCACCGAGAAGGTGACGGTCGGCGCGCGCACGCCCGTCGGCGACTACGTCACGCGGTGCGACGGAGGCGACGCGGGGCCGAACTACACCCTCCGCTCGGTCTCCGGCACCTTCGCACTGGCCGACCGCTCGGCCCCCGTCGTGACCGTGCCCGCCGCCGTCACGGCCGAGCCGACCGACGTCTCCGGCGCCGTCGTCACCTTCGCCTCCTCCGCGAAGGACGCCGTCGACGGAGCCGTGGGCTCGACCTGCACGCCCGCCTCGGGGAGCGTCTTCCCGATCGGCGAGACGACGGTCGACTGCACCGCGGACGACGAGGCCGGCAACACCGGCACCTCCTCGTTCCGGATCACCGTCCAGAAGTTCTCGCAGACGGTCGCCTTCACCTCCTCTCGGCCGACGGCGCCGACGGCGCTGGGCACCTTCACCCCGACGGCCACCGGCGGCGGCTCCGGGAGCCCCGTCTCGATCGGAGCGACCGGATCCTGCACGATCACCGACGGCGTCGTGACCTTCACCCGCAGCGGCACCTGCACCGTGACCGCGGATCAGGCCGGCGACGACCACTACACCGCGGGGCGCGCCTCCTTCGATCTCGAGGTCGCGAAGGCGTCGCAGACGCTGACGGTCGCCGTGCCGAAGACCGGCGTGCTGGAGTCGACCGGCGTCGCCACGGCGACCTCGAGCTCGGGCCTGCCGGTGCTCGTGAGGACCTTCTTCGGCTGCACCGTCGCCCCTGACGCGACGGGTGCGCAGATCCTGACCTACACCGAGCCCTCGACCTGCGGCGTGCAGTTCGACCAGCCCGGCGACGACGTGTACGCGGCCGCCGAGGGCCTGGTGCGCTTCGTCCCGATCTCGCGCATCCCCCAGACCATCGTCGTCACCTCGACTCCGCCCGACCGGGTGTTCACCGACGACCGGTACACGGTCGAGGCGACCGGCGGCGGCTCGGGCAACCCGCTCGTGATCACGGTGATCGAGAACGGCAACTGCACCATCGCGGACGACGTGGTGACGTTCTTCGGCGACGGCACCTGCACGGTGAAGCTCGACCAGGCCGCGGACGATCGGCACGACGCCGCTGCGCAGGTCCGGCAGGTCATCACGGTCGGGACTCCCGAGGGGAACCTCTCCTTCGGGAGCGACTCCCCCTCGCACGCGATGTCGCTCGAGACGTACCGGCCGACGATCGTGCCCGGCCCGTCGAAGGGCGTGCCGGTGCTCTCCGCGAGCCGCGACTGCTCGATCCTGCCCGACGGCGTGACCGTGCGGAACGACGGAGCCGGGCTCTGCGTGCTGTCCCTCGACCAGCCCGGAGACGGCTACTGGCCCGCACGGCACGCGGAGCAGCAGTACTCGATCTACTTCCTCCCGCAGACGGTCCGGATCACGAGCGCGCCTCCGGTCGGCGCCGTCCTCGGAGACACGTACCGCCCGGTGATCGAGGGCGGCGCCTCCGGCATCGCTCCGTTCCTCATCACGACAGCGACCTGCTCGGCGAAGGACGGCGTGGTCACCTTCACCACGAAGGGCGTCTGCGGCGTCTTCGCCTACCAGAACGGCAATCGGCAGTACGACAATGCCCGGCCCGCCGTGCAGGAGGTCGAGGTCGGCTACGCGCCCGGCTCCGTGGCGTTCACGACCGCCGTTCCGACCGACGCGAAGGTCGGCGGATCCTTCACTCCCGCCTTCACGCGCGGCCCGTCCTCCGGCCCCTCGGTGCTCGGCGTCGCCGGCGCCTGCTCCGACGGCGAGAACGGCGCCGTCCGGTTCGACTCCGCAGGCACCTGCACGCTGACGGCGATCCACTACCGCGACGACACCTACGGCACGGCGCGGGCGGTCCAGACCTTCGAGATCACCGCGATCGCGCAGACGGTCGCCTTCACCTCGACCGCGCCGTCGACGGCGACGTCCGGCGACACGCTCACTCCGACCGCGACGGGCGGCGCCTCCGGGCTCCCCGTGACGATCGGAGCGACCGGCGCCTGCACGCTCGCGGACGGCGTCGTCACCTTCGCCGGCAGCGGCACCTGCACCGTCACGGCGGACCAGGCGGGCGACGGGCGCTACGCGGCGGCGGCGCAGGTCTCGCAGACCGTCGCCGTCTCGCAGCTCGCGGGCACCGTCGCGTTCGGCGGCGATGCTCCGACCGCGGCCCGGGTCGGTGGCTCCTCGACCGCCGTCGTCGTCGCCGGCCCCTCCAGCGCTCCTCCGGTGCTGACGGCCTCCGGCGCCTGCTCCGTCGGCCCCTTCCGACTGGTCTCCTACGACTCCGCGGGCACCTGCACGCTGACGCTGGACCAGGCGGGAGACACCCGCCACAGCGCGGCGCCGACGGCCGTGCGCAGCTTCGAGATCACCCGGATCGCGCAGACCGTGGCCTTCACCTCGCCGGCGCCGGACTCGGCGCTCGCGGGCGGCACCTACCGCCCGACCGCGACCGGCGGAGCCTCCGGGCGGCCCGTGGTGCTCGGAGCCTCCGGGCCCTGCGCGCTCACGAACGGGGTCGTCACCTTCACCGGATCGGGCACCTGCACGGTGACCGCCGACCAGACGGGCGACAGCCGCTACGCCCCGGCGGAGCGGACCTCGCATGTGATCGCGGTCGGACTGCTCGCGGGCACCGTCTCCTTCGGGGGCACCGCGCCGACCGGCGCGACGGTCGGCGGAACGACCACCCCGCGGATCGTCGCCGGGCCCTCCACCGCGCGTCCGGTGCTGACCGCCTCCGGAGCCTGCTCGGCGACCGCGGGAGTCGTGTCCTACGACTCCGTCGGCACCTGCACGCTGACGCTCGACCAGGCGGGCGACTCGCGCTACGGCGCCGCTCCGCAGGCCGTCCGGACCTTCGCGATCGGCGCCCTCGGCCAGACGCTGGCGTTCACGTCGCCGGTCCCCGACGCGGCGGTCGCGGGAGGCTCCTACACGCCCGTCGTGACGGCCGGCGCATCCAGCGCCCCCGTGGTGCTCGGAGCGGCCGGGTCCTGCACGGTCGCGGACGGCGTGGTGACCTTCACCCGCTCCGGCACCTGCACGGTGACCGCGGATCAGGCCGGGGACGAGCGGCACACCGCGGCTCCGCAGATCTCGCAGGCCGTCGAGGTCGGCGCCGCCGAGGGCACCGTCACGTTCCGCGACGCCGCTCCGACGGACGCCCGGATCGGCGGCTCCTGGACCCCGGCGATCGTCCGGGGCCCGTCGAGCGCCGATCCGGTGCTCGACGCCTCCGACTCCTGCTCGCTCGGCGAGGACGGCACGGTGTCCTACGACTCGGTCGGCACCTGCACGCTGACGCTGGATCAGGCGGGCGACGACGCTCACGCGCCCGCGGAGCAGGTCGTGCGGACCTTCCCGATCGGGAAGGCGCTGCAGACGGTCGCCTTCACCTCCGAGGCTCCGAGCACGGCGATCGCGGGCGGCCGCTACACGCCGACCGCGGCGGGCGGCTCCTCCGGCCTGCCCGTCACGATCGGCGCCACGGGCGCGTGCTCGCTCGCGAGCGGCGTCGTGACCTTCAGCGGCTCCGGCACCTGCACGGTCACCGCCGATCAGGCCGGCGACGCCACGCACGACGCGGCGCCCCGGGCGACCCAGTCGATCGCGGTCTCCGCGGTCGTGCCGGTGAAGAAGAAGGCGCAGAAGGTCTCCTTCTCGACGTCGATGCCGTCCTCGCCGGAGAAGGGCGTCGCGTACCCGGTCGCGGCCTCGGCGACCTCGGGCCTCCCCGTCAAGCTGTACGCGAGCGGCAGCTGCACAGTGTCCGCGACCGGCGCAGGCACGGCGACGGTGCGGCTGACCGGCGCGGCGAGCTGCACGGTCCGGGCCACTCAGGCGGGCGACTCCACGTGGCTCGCCGCGACCTCGGTGACGCAGTCGCTGCAGGTGAAGTCCTCCACCCGCGCCGACCTGACGCTGACGCTGGCGCCGGCGCCGGGCCTCTCGGCGACGGCCCCGCTCTCGGGCACGATCACGGTCCGGAACACCGGCACCCGGGACGCGGCGGCGGCGACCACCCGCGTCGTCGTCAGCGGCACGGTGGCGAGCGCGCCCGGCGCCGTGCAGACGAAGGGCTCGGTCGCGGGCACGACGGTCCTCACCTGGACCGCGCCGAGCGTCTCGGTCGGGCGGAGCATCACCTACTCGGTGACGCTGGTCGACCGGCCGGCGGCCACGACGATCGACGCCAGGGTGTCGACCGCCGCCGCTGATCCGACGCCGTCGAACAACGCCGTCAAGCGGACGTTCAAGTAGGGGACCCGTGGACCGGCTGAGACGTCGCGCGCTGCTGCTGGGGATCGCCTCCTCGGCAGTGGCGCTGACGGGCTGCACGCCCGCCCGGTCCGCTCCCGCGGCGCTCCCGCCGAGCACGGCGCTGCCGGCGGTGCTGCCGTCCGCCGCTCCGACGGCCGACCCGACCCCTCCCCGCCCCGTGCCGACCACCACCGCCGCGGCGGCTCCGGTGCGGAGGAGGGTGCCCCTGCCCTCCGGCACGATCTCGGACCTGCCCGGCGAGGGGAGCCTGCTCGCCTGGACCGTCGACGACGGCGCCGACTCCGACGTGGTCGCCGCCTACGCGCAGTTCGCCCGCGACACCGGCACCCGGCTGACCTTCTTCCTCAACGGGAAGTACGACTCGTGGACCGCGAACGCGCCGCTGCTGGCTCCGCTCGTCGCCTCGGGGCAGGTGCAGCTCGCGAACCACACCTGGTCGCACGCCGACCTGACGAGCCTCTCGAGCGACGGCGTGCAGGAGGAGCTGGGCCGCAACGGCGACTTCATCCGCTCGACCTACGGGGTGGAGGCGGCGCCGTTCTACCGACCGCCGTTCGGCTACACGGACGAGCGGAGCCGGGCCGCCGCGGCGGCGATCGGCTACACGGCGACGGTGCTCTGGTACGGCTCGCTCTCGGACTCGGGGCGGATCACGCCGGAGCAGGTGGTCGGCTTCGCGGACCAGTGGTTCCTCCCCCAGCACATCGTGATCGGGCACGCGA
Source organism: Rathayibacter sp. AY1B5 (assembly GCF_002932795.1). Classification (NCBI taxonomy): domain Bacteria; kingdom Bacillati; phylum Actinomycetota; class Actinomycetes; order Micrococcales; family Microbacteriaceae; genus Rathayibacter; species Rathayibacter sp. AY1B5. The sequence goes on along the minus strand of NZ_PSWM01000038.1, from coordinate 11,182 downwards.
ACTTCGACCCGGTGACGCAGGTCTACGCGCGGCTCGTCGACCTCCTCCGCGAGCGCTCGCTGGAGACGGTCACCCTCCGGGACGTGTTCGCGGTCTGAGCCGCGCCTTCAGCGGAGGGACGCGCGCGCCGCTGCGGAGACGGCCGCGGCGACCGCGTCGAGGGCGGGCGTGTGCAGGGCCCACTGCTGCCAGTAGAGGGGGACGTCGACGGGGTCGCCGCCCAGCTCGACCAGGCCCTCGCCGCCGACCGGGGCCTGCAGCTCGGGCAGCATCCCCCACCCCATGCCCAGGCGCACGGCCCGCTCGAAGTCGGTCGAGCCGGGGACACGGTGCCGCGGCGGGCGGCCCTCGACGCCGGCGGCCCGGAGGAAGTCGTCCTGCAGGCGGTCCTTCTCGTCGAAGACGACCAGCGGAGCGACCGCGAAGGCGGCGAAGCCGGCCGTGCCGCCCTCCGGGAACCAGCGCTCGGCGAACGCGGGCGAGGCCATCGCGCGGTACCGCATCACTCCGAGGGGCGCGACGGTGCAGCCGAGCACCGCCTCCGACTCGCCGGTGACGGCCGCCAGCACGGTGCCGTCGCGGAGGAACGCGGTGGTGTGCGCCTGGTCCTCGCGGTGCAGCTCCAGCACGACGTCGGCGACGGAGGCGAGTGCGGGCAGCACCCAGGTGGCCAGGGAGTCGGCGTTGACGGCGAGCGGGAGGACGACCGGGCCCGCCCCCGCCGCGTCCTCGCCCCCGAGCGAGCGCACGGCGTCGTCGGCGAGGAGCTCGATCTGGCGGGCGAGGCGGAGGAGCCCCGCACCGGCCTCGGTCGCGACGACGGGGCGCGAGCGCACCAGCAGGACGCGGCCGGCGGCGGTCTCGAGCGCCTTGATCCGCTGGCTGAGGGCGGAGGGGGTGATGTGCAGGGCGCGGGCGGCGGCGTCGAAGGAGCCGTACCGGACGGAGGCGGCGAGCGCGCGCAGGCGGGAGAGGTCGAGGTCGTCGGTCAGCATCAGTACTGCTCACGGTACTGAAGGAGCATGAGCTGGTCTACAGGAGGGCCCGGCCCTAGCGTCGGAGCGTGTCCCCCCTCCTCGCCGCTCTCTCCGGCCTCGGCTTCGGCCTCTCTCTCATCATCGCGATCGGCGCGCAGAACGCCTTCGTGCTCCGCCAGGGGCTCCGCCGCGAGCACGTGCCGGCCGTCGTCGCGATCTGCGCGCTCTGCGACGCGGCGCTGATCGTGCTCGGCATCGCGGGGATCGGCGCGGTCCTGGAGTCGGCGCCGTGGCTGCTGGTGGTGATCCGCTGGGGCGGCATCGTCTTCCTCCTCGCCTACGCGGTGCTGGCGGCGAGGCGCGCGCTGCGGCCGGGGACGCTCGACGGCGATCCGGCCGGCGCCTCGACGTCGCTGCGCACGGCGATCGGCACCTGCCTGGCGCTCACGCTGCTCAATCCGCACGTCTACCTCGACACGGTCGTGCTGCTCGGGTCGGTGGCGAACACGCACGGCGACGAGCGCTGGTGGTTCGGGGCGGGGGCGGCGGCCGGGAGCGTGCTGTGGTTCACCGCTCTCGGCTTCGGGGCGCGGGCGCTGCGGCCGCTGTTCCGGAGCCGCGGGGCCTGGCGGATCCTCGACGCGGCCGTGGCGGTCGTGATGGTGGTGCTGGCGGTGTCGCTCGCGCTGCACTGAGGGCCTGGTCGTGACCAGCTCGCCCCGCGGCGCTGCTCGAGACCCTGCGCTCGCGAGCCTGAGGCGCCGACCCGTCAGTCGACCACGATCCGGACGAGCGTCGTGACGGCGTCCACCGCGTTCACGTAGGAGTAGTGCCGCGAGGTCGGGAAGGCGAGGTGCCGTCCGGGCTCCAGCCGCACGGGCTCCTCGCCCTCCCGCTCCAGGAGGAGCGCGCCGGCGGTGACGAGCAGGATCTCGTGCCACCCCTCGGGGTCGGGCTGCGCGTCGTAGCGGTCCCCGGGGCCGAGCGTCCAGGTCCAGAGCTGGGCCTCCCGGCGCGCGGGGACGGAGGAGAGCAGGACGGCGACGCTCGCCTCGCCCGCTCCCCGCCAGGCGACCTGGTCGATCGCCGCGGGCGCGGATCCCGGGGCCGAGACGAGTGCCGTGAACGTGGTGCCGAGGGCGGTCGCGAGGCGGTCGACTCCGGTCAGCGAGATGTTCGCCTCGCCGGCCTCGGCGGCGACGATCGTCCTCCGGCTGATGCCCGAGCGCTCCGCCAGTGCGGACTGGCTCAACCCGGCTCCGCGCCGCGCGAGGCGGAGATTGCCGCCGAGATGGGCGAGGACAGGAGCCGACATGCGCACTATTCTGCACCGAGGAGCCCCCGAGGCTCCTAGGATGTGCAGAATGATGCACATCTCGCTCCGGGGCCTCCGCTTCTCGCGTCTGGAGTGGGCCCTCATCGGCATCACCGCGATCTGGGGCGGGACCTTCCTCGCCGTGCACGTGGCGATGCAGCACAGTGGCCCGCTGTTCTTCGTCGGGATGCGGTTCGCGATCGCGGGGCTGATCAGCGCGGTCGTGTTCCACCGGTCGCTCCGGGGGATGCGGCGGATCGACCTCGCGGCCGGCGTCGCGATCGGGGTGATGATCTTCGCGGGCTACGGCCTGCAGAGCTACGGGCTGCAGACGATCACGAGCAGCACCTCCGCGTTCCTCACCGCGCTGTACGTGCCGCTGGTGCCGCTGCTCCAGTGGGTCGTGTTCCGTCGCCGGCCGAACGTGCTGACGCTGGTGGGCGTCGCCCTGGCGTTCGTCGGACTGCTGCTGATCGCGGGCCCGCAGCCGGGCGTCGCGCTCGGAGCGGGCGAGGTGGCGACGATCGTGAGCACGCTGCCGATCGCGGCGGAGATCATCCTGATCGGCCTCGTCGCCGGACGGGTGGACCTCGGGCGGGTGACCGTGGTGCAGCTGCTGGTGGCCGGCGCGCTCGGATTCGCCTCGATGCCGCTCGCGGGCGAGGCGGTCCCGGTGTTCTCGTGGGCCTGGCTGATCCCCGCGCTCGCGCTCGGGGCGAGCAGCTGCCTGATCCAGCTGACGATGAACTGGGCTCAGCGCTCGGTCTCGCCGTCCCGCGCCACGATCATCTACTCCGCGGAACCGGTCTGGGCCGGCCTGATCGGCCGCCTCGCCGGCGACCGCCTCCCCGCGCTCGCCCTGCTCGGCGCGGGGTTCATCGTCGCGGGCACGCTCGTCAGCGAGCTGAAGCCGCGCCGGGAGCCTGCGCCGCCGACTCTCAGGTGACGGCGGGGAGGGCGGCCGAGGCGACGAGCGCTCCGCCGGCGTCGGTGATCTCGACGGCGGCGACGGACTCGCGCAGGACGGCCGCGTTCATCTCGCAGTCGAGCTCCGCGGAGCTGCCGAGGAAGGAGCCGGACGGGAGCCGCTCGCCGGAGCCGGTGACCAGCACGAGGTCGTAGCTCTCGCCGAGCGCGAACCCGGTGCCGCGGAGGATCGTCTCGGTGCCCCAGGTGTGCGCGACCAGCGAGCCGTCGAGCGTCACGCCGGCCGTCCGCTCGTCGAAGGCGATCGCCTCGACGGCGCCGAGCGTCCCGGGCGGTCCCGCGACGGGGCGCTCGCCGGCGGACCGCAGAGCCGCTCCGGCGACGCCGCCCACGACGAGGAGCGCGGCCGCCGCGGCGACGGCCAGGACGGCGCGCAGGCGCGGGGCACGGAGGCGCGGGGCGCGCACCCGCGCCGTGCCCTCGGGCCGCTCCCCGGCGAGCGCGGCGACGCGCGACCGCAGCTCCGGAGACGGCTCCGCCTCCTCCCAGCGGCCCAGCGCGCCGAGCCGGTCGACCACAGCGCCGAACGATGCGAGCTCGCGGTCGATCGAGGGGTCGGCGGCGCGCAGGAGCTCGAACTCGCGCGCCTCCTCGGCGGAGAGGTCCCCGGCGAGGGCCGCGGCGAGGAGCTCCTCGCGGCGGCCGTCGGGCTGGTCTCGGTCGGTCACGGTCTCTCCTCGTCGGTGGGTCCGGCGCCCGCGAGGTGACCGCGGAGCGCTCGGAGAGCGTAGAAGGCCCGGCTGCGCAGGGTGGCGACCGGCACGCTCGTCGCCGCCGACAGCTCGGCGTAGGTCTCGCCGTGCAGGTGGACGGCGACGACGACCTGCCGGTGCTCGGCGGAGAGCCGCGCCAGCGCCTCGGCCATCGCGAGCGGCTCGAGAGGGTCGCGGTCCTCCGCGGGCACCTCCTCCAGCACCTCGGCCTCGACCAGGCGCGGCAGGCGCTGGCGCGAGCGGTGCACGTCGACGACGACGTTGCGGGCGATGGCGAAGAGCCACGTGCGGGCACTGGCGCGCTCGGCGGAGTAGCTCGCCCGCGAGCGCCAGGCGCGCAGGAACGTCTCCTGCACGCAGTCCTCGGCGAGGCCGCGGTCGCGCAGGGCGTTGAGCGCGAAGCCGAGCAGGGCGGACCCGTGCTCGTCGAAGGCGGCGGCCGGATCGAACTCCGCCGTCCTGGGCTCGAGGCGCACCACCGGAGGCGGGACCTCCGAGTGCTCGCGCGGCATCGCGGGCCCTTCGTCTCGTCGTGCCGTCGCCGTCCGCGCCACACCGCCTCCTCGTCCGGACCGGTGGTCCGACGGAAGGGGGTACGGCCGCGACGGCGGCGGCGTTCATCGGAGGCGAGGACCGTCTCCGTGAAGATCCTCTCAGATGGAGTGAACGCAGCGCCGGTTCCGGCCGTACTCCCTGCATCGGGCCCGCTCAGCGCTCGCGATCGAAAGGCTCCACCATGACGAAGACGTCCCCCGCGCGGAACCGCGCCGGCCGCCGCCTGCTCTCCCTCGGCGGCGTCACCGCCGTCGCGGCCGCCTCCTTCTTCGCCGCCGCACCGGCCCAGGCCGAGACCGAGGTCGCCGAGCCGTCCTCCTTCACCAGCGCCTTCACGGTGATGGCGACGCCCGACCAGGTCGTGAACGCCGACTCCGCCGCGACTCCCGGCCAGCCCGGCGCCACGGGCGAGATGACCTTCCGGGTCAACAGCGACCTGGACGTCATCTGCTACGACATCACCCTCACCGGCGTGACCGGCGACTACCAGAGCCCGGCGAAGACCGCGACGCACATCCACCAGGCGGCGCTGGGCAAGGCGGGCCCGCCGCGCATCGCGTTCCCGAACCCGGCGCCGGTCGGCGACGGTCCCCGCACCAGCAGCGGCTGCCTGCAGGGCCCCTTCACCACGGGCATCCAGGCGAACGGGTCCGACACCGGTGCCGGATTCACACTGAAGGCCCTCGAGGCCGATCCCGCCGCCTTCGCGGGCGACTCCCACACGGCCTCGTACGCGGCGGGTGTCGTCCGCGGCCAGCTCTCGCAGGTGCCGGTCGGCGGCCTCCAGACCGGTGGCGGCGCGACCGCCGCCGGGAGCGACGCCACGGGCCCGTCCGGTCTCGCCGCGCTGGCCGGCCTCGGAGCCGTCGCCGCCCTCGGCGCGGCCGGAGTGGTCGTCGCCCGCCGGCGCACCGCCTCCTGATCATGGGCACCCGGTCGAGGAGCGGCGCGGCGGCACTGTGCGCCGCGCTGCTCCTCGGGGGGTGCGCCGCCGCGGACGGGAGCGGAGGAGCGGAGACGCCCGCGAGCGCGCCCGCGCCTCCGGTCCTCGCTTCTGCTCCCCCGGTCGCTTCGTCACCGGTGACCGCGCCCGACCCCGCCGCCGCCGCGCCCGCGCGCACCGTCGGCGTCGAGCCCGCCCGGCTGAGCGTGCCCGCGATGGGCCTGGACGAGCCGCTGATCGCCCTGGGCATCCAGTCGGACGGGGCGATGGAGGTGCCGGCGGACTACGACGACGTCGGCTGGTTCTCGGGAGGCGGACGCCCGGGCGGCAGCGGCCGCACCGTGATCGCGGCGCACGTCGACTCGCGGTCCGGACCCGCGGTCTTCTTCCGCCTCGGCGAGCTCGCCCCGGGCGACGAGATCGCGGTGAGCGGAGTCGACGGCTCCGAGCACCGCTACCGGGTCACGGCGGTCGAGTCGCACGCCAAGGCCGCGTTCCCCACCGCCCGCGTCTTCGGCGCGACCCTCGAGGAGGAGCTGATCCTCGTGACCTGTGGCGGCGAGTACGACGCGGCGATCGGCCGCTACCGGGACAACCTGGTGGTGTTCGCCTCCCCGCTCTGACTCCCGCGGCAGCGAGGAGGGAGCGCGGTTGCACGAGACCGCCGTCGGCGCAAGGGGCGGGCCGCGCGGGCGCGCTGTGGTCGGATGAGGAGGGCCGCCCCCGCCGCCGCTCCCCTCCCGCTCCCCACCGATCCGACAGGACGCCCGTGTCCACCAGCCCCCGCCCCGCCCTCTTCGCTCTGCCCGGACTCGGGCTCGACGACCGCGCCTTCGACGCGCTCGCCCGTGAGCTCGCCGACGTCGCGGACCTCGTCGCGCTCGACCTGCCCGGTGGATCCGGGACCTCGCTCGAGGAGATGACCGCCGCCACGATCCGCCGGATCCGCGCGCACGGCTCCTCCCGCTGGCTGCTCCTCGGGCACAGCATGGGTGGGAAGATCGCCTCGCTCGTGGCCTCGCGCACGGTCACCGGCCGCTCGGGGCTGTTCGGGCTCGCCGGCGTCGTGCTCCTCGCGGGGTCGCCGCTCTCGCCCGAGCCGATGGAGGAGGAGCGCCGTTCGACCATGCTCGGCTGGGTCGAGGACGGGCCCCTCGACGAGGCGCAGGCGCGCGAGTTCGTCGACCAGAACGTCGGTTCACCGCTGCCCGCCGACGCCGACGCCGAGGTGCTGGCCGAGCTGCGCCGCTACTCCCCCGAGGGCTGGCGCGACTGGCTCGAGCACGGCAGCCGCGAGGACCGCACCGGCGAGGCCGAGCTCGAGGCCGTCCCCGCGCTCCTGATCGCGGGCGGTGAGGACGGCGACCTCGGAGCCGACGCGCAGCGCCGCCTCAACGGCTCCCTCTACTCCCGCGCTCGGCTGCTCACGCTCGCCGGGGCGGGCCACCTGCTGCCGTTCGAGCGCCCGGTCGAGGTGGCGGCGGCGATCCGCCGGTTCTGGGAGGAGGAGGCCGGCACGCCACCGTCGGTCCCCGCCGACGCCGGCGCGGCCATCGCCTCCGCCCGGACCTCCACGCGGGTGCGCGGGCTGCTGGCCGTGCGCGCGCTCGCCGACGACCCGGAGTACGCGCCGCGCGCCCTGACCGTCGCCCAGCTCGCGGAGCTGCGTGCGATCGCCGACCGGGTCGTCCCGCAGGAGGGCGGCCGGATCGACCTGGCCGCCCGCGTGGACACGCAGCTCGCGAACGGCGAGGGCGACGGCTGGCGCAACGCCGACCTGCCGGCCGACCCGATCGCCTACGGTCTGGCGCTCGACGCCCTCCGGGGATTCGCCGACCTCGGCCCCGCCGAGCAGGACGCCCGCCTCACCGCGATCGCCGACGGCTCCGCGGAGCTCGGCGACCCCTCGGCCGGCGGGCTCGGCGCCGAGCAGCTGACCGCCTGGTTCGAGGACTGCCGCGTCGACCTCGTGAAGCAGTGGCTGGCCCACCCCGCGTCGATGGCGCGGATCGGCTACGACGGCTACGCCAGCGGCGGCGACACCCTGCCGCTCGTGACGGGCTTCCGCCTGCTCGGCGCCGACGACCGCGAGACCTGGGAACCGACGACGAGGAGTCACCGATGAACACGACCGGCATGCGCCGCTTCCCGCTCGACGAGGCGGTCGACGCCGTCGTGATCGGCACCGGAGCCGGCGGAGCGCCCCTGCTCTCGGTGCTCGCCGCTCGCGGACTCCGGGTCGTGGCCCTCGAGGCCGGGCCGTATTTCGACCCGCTCGGCCACACCGCCGACGAGACGGCGGCCGTCGAGATCAACTGGATGGAGGAGCGCCTCAGTGGAGGCGAGACCCCCACCGCCTTCGGGCAGAACAACAGCGGCCGCGGCGTCGGCGGCTCGACGCTGCACTGGGGCGCGTTCACGCCCCGCCCCGACCCGCGCGACCTGCGGCTGCGGAGCGACTCCGGTGTCGGCCGCGACTGGCCGATCGAGCACGCCGAGCTCACCGCGTACATCGAGACGGTGGAGGCGACGATCGGAGTGGCGGGCCCGGCCGAGTACCCGTGGGACCCGTCGCGCCGCTACCTGCAGGGCCCGCTCGCGCGGAACGCCTCGGCCGACATGATGCTGCGCGGCTGCGCGGCGATCGGGATGCGCGCGACCGATGCGCCCGCCGCCGTGCTCAGCGGCCCGCGGGACGACGGCCGCCCCTCCTGCGTCAACTGCGGCCAGTGCCATCAGGGCTGCCGGACCGGCGCGAAGACGAGCATGGACGTGACCTATCTGCCGGAGGCGGTGCGGGCCGGTGCCGAGATCCGGGCCGACTCGTTCGTGCACGGGATCGAGCTGGACGCCGCGGGCCGCGTGTGCGCCGTGGTCTACACGAGCGGCGGAGTGGAGCACCGGCAGCGCTGCTCCGCCCTGTTCCTCTGCGCGGGCGGCGTCGAGACGCCCCGGCTCCTCCTGCACACGGGCATCGCGAACAGCAGCGGGCAGGTGGGCCGGAACTTCCTCGCGCACGGGGCGACCCAGGTCTGGGGCACCTTCGAGAGCGAGATGCGCGGGTACCGCGGCTACCCCTCCTCGGTGATCACCGAGGACACCGTCCGACCGGCCGACGCCGACTTCGCGGGCGGCTACCTGATCCAGAGTCTCGGAGTGATGCCGCTGACCTACGCGACGACTCTCGCCCGCGGCGCGGGACTCTGGGGTCCCGAGCTGATGGACGCGCTCGACGGCTACCGCTTCGCGGCGGGCGTCGGGATCAACGCCGAGTGCCTGCCCGCCGACGGCAACCGGCTGGAGCTGACCGACGAGCTGGACGAGCACGGGGTGCCGAAGGCGCGCATCACGTTCTCGGCGGGCGCCAACGAGGAGGCGATCGACCGGCACGCGATCCGGACGATGACCGCGATCGTGGAGGCGGCCGGCGCGACGAGCACGCGGGTGATGGCGCGCACGGCGCACACTCTCGGCACCGTGCGGATGGGCACCGACGCGGGCGACGCCGTGATCGACGCGGACGGCCGCAGTTTCGACGTGCCGAACCTCTGGGTGTGCGACAACTCGGTGTTCCCGAGCGCGCTGATCGCGAACCCGGCGCTCGCGACGATGGCGCTCTCGCTGCGGACGGCGGACCGCTTCCTGGCGGCGTAGCGCGGAGCGGCGGAGTCGCTGGGCCGGACTTCCCGCGGGGGTCACTGCAGGGCAGGGGGGTGTCGGATCGTCGCTCGATCGCGCCGCCCTCGGCGAGACCTGCTCAGGCGCTCGGCGCCATGTGCTCCGGTGCTCGGCGCCACGTGCTCGTGCGTTCGTCGCCACGGCGTCTCGGGGGCACGTCGATGCACGCGGTTCCTCGGATCCGCGGCAGCGTGCAGCGGTCAGAACGGCGGCGGGCGGTCGAACCTCGGGAGCGCAACCGATTCGGGCGGTCGTGCGGGGAGACCCGGTGGCCGTGTCGTGATGCGGCGCCCGGTGGGAGTGGTCCAGTCGGCGGTGCCGTCGGGATGGAGGACGTAGGTCCAGCGGTCGCCGTGCCGGACGTGGTGGTGGGCGACGCAGAGGCTGGCGAGGTTGTCCGGGTCGGTGCCGCCGCCGTTGCGCCACTCGATGACGTGGTCGGCCTCGGCGGTCGTGGCCGAGCGCGTGCAGCCCGGGAACCGGCAGGTCACGTCGCGCAGCTGGAGGAGGAGCCGCAGCTCGCGGTGCGGGAGGCGGCGGGTGCGGCCGACCGACAGGACAGCGCCCGTGACCGGCTCGGTCAGGACCCTGGTGACGGTCGCGGGCAGCAGGCTCCGAGCGGCCTCGGCGGGAACGGGCCCGTAGCCCTCGAGCTCGACCGGGTCGTCGTCCTGGCCGGAGGCGGTGCTCGCGGCCAGGGTGACGCGCACGTCGGCACGGACGCCCGGCACGACGGTCGGCGCGGGACGGTCGGCGCGGGCGTCCTCGGGGACGGTGCCGACGATGTCGCCGTCGCAGAGGATGTCGGCCAGAGCGTCGGCGCGCAGCTGGGAGAGGGTGCGCTCGTCGCCCTCGCCGACAGTCGGCACGGACGGGCCCGATCTGTCCGACTCCGTTCCCTCCGCGCCGTCGCGGAGCATCCGGGCGATCCTGTCGAGGCGGCCGTACGCGCCCAGCGCCACCGGAGCCGGGAGCAGCGCGCAGAGCATCGCCATGCCGTCCACCTCGGGGCTCAGCCAGACCGCCCGGTCCTCGCGGGCACGGCGGTGGCGCTCGGCGAGGGGCTGCTCGTGGAGCTCCTCGCGCAGCCGCGCCAGGGCCCGCCGCAGCTGCGTCGGCGTGGTCCGGGCGGCGAGTTCGGCCGCCCGCTCGTCGAACGCGGCCCGTGACCCCGGAGGCAGCGTGGCCGCGACCGCGCAGACCGCCTGCCCCGCCTCCCACCGCAGCCGCGCTTCGGCGAGCGCGGACCGGGTGCACGGCAGGTCCTCGACCAGGAGGCGGGCGTCGTCGAGCTCGCGGGAGGCGACCTGCTCGGACACTCCGAGGGCGACCGCGAACTCCGCGCGGACCGACCGCTCGACGAGATCGCTCGACGCGAAAGGCGCCGCACCTCGGGCGAACGACTCCGGGTGCTCCAGAGCCGCCCTGTGCCCGGCATGCAGCTCCTCGGCGGCCGCCAGGAGCAGCGGGGACGCCGAGCGGGCGAGCTCGGCGGCGCGGTCGCCGCGCTCGCGCACCTCGCCGAGCACCGCCTCCGCCTCGTCCGATGTCCCGCTCGATCTCATACGAGTATTGAACCAGTGACCACCGACACTCAGCGGCCGGAACGGCTCCATCGGGACGATCGGCCCTGATCCGCACCCTGTGGAGGAGCGTCGGCCGCTCCCCTCCTGAACCGAGCCGAGCCGAGCCGACCCGCGCCGCCCGCATGCAGAGGACGACCCGCAGCTCGGGCGCCTCCGAACCGCCTCCGCCGGAGCAGCAAGCGTGCGCACGAGCGCCGCATCCCCTCGAAAGCCCCGCCTCCCCTCGAGCCGCGCCTGCCCGGCGGAAGCGGAACCATCCGCACGGAAGCGCCGAACCGGACCCCCTCCCCCTCCGACACCTCACACCCGTTCCCTCTCGGCGCCTCCACGTGGCCCAGCAGCCGCGTCCGGCCGGCACCTCCGACTGGACCACTCCCACCGGGCGCCGCATCACGACACGGCCACCGGGTCTCCCCCCACGACCGCCC
>NZ_PSWM01000037.1:0-23755 GCF_002932795.1 Rathayibacter sp. AY1B5 | reverse complement strand
CGAGGCCGGAGCCGCGGCGAAGGCGACCCTCGACGAGGTCTACGCGACCGCGCTCGCCCGCATCCCTGCTCCTGCCGACTCCCCGACTCCGCGTCGCTCCTCCGCCGCTGATCGCCGTGTCACCGCTCATCTGTCCTGCTCCGTTCCGCCCCGCTCCGTGCCCCCTCCTCCGAGGATCGCGGACTCCCGATCCCGCCGATCGACCCTCCGGCCGATCCGTGGAGACGCCTCCCGATCGCGCCCCTGTGGAGGAGCGGTCGACCCCGTCACGCCGCCACCGAGAACGTCGAGAGCAGCACCGAGACGACCATCGGAGCCACTCCGAGCAGCAGGAACGCCGGCAGCACGCAGACCCCGAGCGGCAGCATCAGGGTCACGCCGAGCCGAGCGGCTCGCTCCCGCGCCCCGGAGGACGCCCGCGCCCGGACCAGAGCCGCCTCGCTCCGGAGCAGGTGTCCCGCCGGCACGCCCGCCGCCGCGGAGAGGGGGAGCACCGGGTCCGCGTCGGAGAGCACACGCTCGCCCGAGTCGAGCCCGCACTCGGCGAGCGCCGCCACGACCCGGGCGCGCGACGACTCGATCGAGCCGCCGCCGGCCAGCGCCACCGAGAGGAGGTCGAGCGCGAGTCCGGGCGCCGCATCCGGCGGGGCCGCGCTTCGGACGAGCCGCCGCGTCCACGCGTGCGCGGCCGCCATCAGCCCGGCTCCCCCGACCAGGCAGGCCGCACCGGGCACCGTCCCGAGGAGCACGCCGATGACGTCGAAGCCCAGCAGGGCCCCCAGACCCAGCGCCGCCAGCGGCAGCGCGCTCACGACCCTCCCGGTGGCGGAGGGACCGGCCAGAGCCACCTCGATGTCCCGGCGGGCACGTGCCAGCTCGCGCAGGGACTCCGCCAGCTCGCCGAGAGCAGCGGCGACCGGCGCGCCGGAGTCGGCGGCCACCCGCCAGGCCGCGGCCAGCGCCGCCCACGCGGTCGCCTCACCGGTGTCTCGCGCCCGCCGCCTCGACGGCCGACGCTCCCGTCCGCTCCGCCGAGAAGCGGGGACTCCACGCAGCAGCGCCTCGGTCACGTCGCCGCCGCGCCCCGTCTCCTCCGACACCGCCCGGAGGAGGCGCCTCCGCCGCGCGTCCCCGCGGCCGGCCCCCTCCGCACCGGCGAGATGTCCGAGCGCCGACGCCGGAGCCACGCCCGCCGCCAGGAGGACGGCCAGCCGGTGCACCACGGCCGCGACCTCGTCCAGGCCGTCGCGACGCGTCACGCGCCCGACCTGGAGACGCGGGGCAGCGTCCCCTCCTCGACCCGCAGCCGCCCGCTCGCGTCCAGCGCGAACGTCCCGGACGCCGCGAGCCGCCGTCGTCCACCCCGGCGCTCCAGGTGCAGCACCAGGTCGATCGCGCTGACGGTCTGCCGCGCGATCGCCTCGGGCCCCAGCCCTGCGAGGACCCCGAGCGCCTCCAGCCGCGCGGGCACGTCAGCGAGGGAGTTCGCGTGGAGCGTCCCCGCACCGCCGTCGTGCCCGGTGTTCAGCGCCGAGAGCAACTCGCGCAGCTCGACACCGCGGCACTCTCCGAGGACCAGGCGGTCGGGCCGCATCCGCAGCGCCTCGCGGACCAGCCGATCCAGGCCCACGGCCCCGGCGCCCTCGAGGTTCGGCTGCCGCGCTTCGAGCGAGACGACGTGCGGATGCGCCGGCCGGAGCTCGCCGACGTCCTCGATCGCCACGATCCGCTCGGTCGGCGCCGCGCACCCGAGCAGGGCGCCGAGCAGGGTGGTCTTCCCCGATCCGCCCGCTCCCGTGATCAGCAGGTTCCACCGCTCGCGGACCGCCCGGCGCAGGAGCCGCACGCCGTCGTCGTCCAGCATCCCCGCAGCCTGCAGCTCCCGGAGCGACCAGGACTGCGCCCGGGGCACCCGCACCGACACGAGCGCTCCGCCGGTGGCCACCGGCGGCAGCACGACGTGCACGCGGACTCCGTGGCGGAGCCTGACGTCCACGCACGGGCTCGCCTCGTCGACGTGCCGTCCGCCGGCCGCGACCAGCGCGACGGCCAGCCGCCGTGCTCCGGCGGCGTCGAGCGTCCACTCCGGCACCCGCTCCGCACCACCGCCGCGGTCGATCCAGAGGCCCGCGCCGCCGTTCACGAAGAGGTCGGTCACCGCGGGGTCCGCGGCGTGCGGCGCGAGCAGTCCGAGCGCGGCGGCGGCCGGGCGGGCGGGCAGCGGATCGCGGCGGTGCTCGGCGGGGACGAGGGGGACGAAGTCGCGGGTCATCCCGGCACGCTAGGAGCCGGCAGCGCGCCGTGGGAGCGGTGGCGGGTGATCCGGGGACGGACGCCCGTGTCCGCTCCTGTGGAGGAGCACCCGACCGGCCGGGAGCCGCTGGGCCGGAGAGACCCGGAACGCGGAGACGCCCCCGCGAGCAGGGCTCGAGCGGGGGCGTCCGTCCGCCGGATCCGGCGGGAAGAAGGGGGCGGCACCCATTGGGGGGAACAGGTGCCGCCTCGGCGGCGCTGGATTGGGGGGAATCACTTGCGCCGCTGGGCCGAAGTTCATTCGGCCGTATGCAACTGTAGGGGACGGATCGCGATTCGCCAAGCCCGGATCCCGTTCTCTGCGGACTCTTATCCGACACCCGCCCCGCACTCAGCTTCCGGCGCGCGGCGATCCCCGTCGGAGGCGGGCGCTACGGTGGTGCGACGCCGACCGCGCGGGCCGGCGAACGTCTCACTCGCGAAGGAGCGAATCGCAGATGTCCACTCCCCCCGACGCCCCGGCCGCCGACCGGAACGCCATCGACAACCTCCTCCACGAGACCCGCCGGTTCCCGCCGCCGGCCGATCTCGCTGCCGGAGCGGTCGCGACCGCCGCGCTCTACGACGAGGCCTCGGCCGACCGCCTCGCCTTCTGGGCCGACCGGAGCCGCGAGCTCCTGCACTGGCACCGGCCCTTCACGCGCACCCTCGACTGGAGCGAGCCCCCGTTCGCGAAGTGGTTCGACGACGGCGAGCTCAACGTGGCCTACAACTGCCTCGACCGGCACGTCCTGGCGGGCCACGGCGACCGCGTCGCCCTGCACTGGGAGGGCGAGCCCGGCGACTCCCGCTCGATCACCTACGCCGAGCTCACGGCCGAGGTGAAGCGCGCCGCGAACCTGCTCACGAGCCTGGGCGTCCGCGCCGGCGACCGCGTCGCGATCTACCTGCCCATGATCCCGGAGGCGGTCATCGCGATGCTCGCCGTCGCCCGGCTGGGCGCGGTCCACTCCGTCGTCTTCGGCGGCTTCAGCGCCGAGAGCCTCCGCGCGCGCATCGACGACGCGGAGGCGACGCTCGTCATCACCGCCGACGGCGGCTGGCGCAAGGGCGCCGTCTCGCCCCTGAAACCGGCGGTCGACGCGGCGCTCGCCCTCGGCGGCGAGTCCAGCGTCCAGCACGTCCTGGTCGTGCGCCGCGGGGGCAACGAGGTCGCCTGGCACGAGGGCCGCGACCTCTGGTGGCACGAGGAGATCGTGGCGGTCGACGCCGACCACGTCGCGAAGCCGTTCCCCGCCGAGCAGCCGCTCTTCATCCTCTACACCAGCGGCACGACGGGGAAGCCCAAGGGCATCCTGCACACCAGCGGCGGGTACCTCACCCAGGTCGCCTTCACGCACCGCGCGGTCTTCGACCTGCACCCCGAGTCGGACGTCTACTGGTCGACCGCGGACGTGGGCTGGATCACCGGGCACAGCTACGTCGTCTACGGCCCGCTCGCCAACGGCGCCACCCAGGTGATGTACGAGGGCACTCCCGACAGCCCGCATCCCGGCCGCTGGTGGGAGATCGTCGAGAAGCACGGCGTGACGATCCTCTACGCGGCGCCCACGGCGATCCGCTCCTTCATGAAGCTCGGCCGGCAGATCCCTCAGCGCTTCGACCTCTCGAGCCTGCGCCTGCTCGGATCGGTCGGCGAGCCGATCAATCCGGAGGCGTGGGTCTGGTACCGAGACGTGATCGGCGGCGGCCGCACCCCCATCGTCGACACCTGGTGGCAGACCGAGACCGGCGCGATGATGGTGTCCCCTCTGCCCGGGGTGACGACTCTCAAGCCCGGGTCCGCGCAGGTCGCTCTGCCGGGGATCTCGATCGACGTGGTCGACGACTCCGGGACGCCGGTCGGCGCCGACGAGGGCGGACTGCTCGTGATCACCGAGCCCTGGCCGGCGATGCTGCGCGGCATCTGGGGCGACCCGGAGCGCTACGTCGAGACCTACTGGTCGAAGTTCGGCGACCGCTACTTCGCGGGCGACGGGGCGCGTCGCGACCAGGACGGCGACCTCTGGCTTCTGGGGCGCGTGGACGACGTCATGAACGTCTCCGGCCACCGCCTCTCGACCGCCGAGATCGAGTCGGCCCTCGTCTCGCACCCGGTCGTCGCCGAGGCGGCCGTCGTGGGAGCCGCGGACGAGACCACCGGCCAGGCGGTCGTCGCGTTCGTGATCGCGAAGGCGAGCCAGGCCGAGGCGCTGGCCCACGGGCACGACGAGCTCGAGGCCTCCCTGAAGGCGCACGTCGCCGAGCACATCGGCGCGATCGCCCGCCCGAAGCGGATCTTCGTGGTGCAGGAGCTGCCCAAGACCCGCTCGGGCAAGATCATGCGCCGGCTGCTGCGGGACGTGGCGGAAGGACGCGCCGTGGGCGACACGACGACGCTCGCTGACACGCAGGTGATGGCGGTGATCTCCTCCGCGATCGCCGCGGACTGACCGGGCGCCGCCCCCTCCCGCCGCAGCGGCCGGAGGGGGCGGTGCGTCAGTCGAAGGCGACGATCAGCTCGACCTCGACGGGAGCGCCGAGGGGCAGCTCCGCCACCCCGACGGCCGAGCGCGCGTGGCGTCCGGGCTCGCCGAACACGTCGCCGAGCAGCTCCGAGGCGCCGTTGATCACGCCGGGCTGCCCGGTGAAGCCGGCGGCGGAGGCGACGAATCCGGTGAGCTTGACGATCCGCGTCACCCGGTCGAGCGATCCGATCGCGTCGGCCACGGCCGCGAGCGCGTTGAGGGCGCAGGTGCGGGCCAGGTCCTTCGCCTGCTCGGGCGACACCTCGGCGCCGACCTTGCCGACCAGCGGCAGAGCACCGTCGACGAAGGGGATCTGCCCGGCCGTGTAGACGAGGCCGCCGTGCACGACGGCGGGGACGTAGGCGCCGGCGGGGGCCGCCACCGCCGGCAGCTCGACGCCGAGCTCCGCGAGACGCTCGGCGATCACGCGCCGGCCTCGGCGACGGGGCGCTTGAGGTACGCGACGAGGCCGCCCTCGGGACCGGTCACGATCTGGACCAGCTCCCAGCCCTCGGATCCCCAGGTGTTCAGGATCGCCGTGGTGTTGTGGATCATCAGCGGGGTGGTGATGTACTCCCAGCGCGGGACGGACATGGCTCTCCTCGGGTGCGGCCGGTGCGGGACGACTGCTGAGCGCCGCGCGTCGGCGGGATGAGCGCCGCGGCTCGTCCGAGCGCGGCGACTACGCTGATTCTATGTCGGGGCAGGGCGGGACCAGAGTCGTGAAGACCATCGGGGGCGCCGTCGGCGGTCTGATCGGCATCGTCGCCATGAGCGTCGTCGCGGGAGTCCTGGTGGCCGCCTCGGTGACGCCGGCGATCGCGCTGAGCGGCATGGCCGCCGGCAACACGGTGGAGATGTTCGACAACCTCCCCGAGTACCTCGAGATCGGCACGCTCGCCGAGAAGAGCGACGTCTACGCCAAGGACTCCTCCGGCGGCGACGTGCTGCTCGCCTCCTTCTACGCCCAGAACCGCGTCGAGGTGGGCTGGGACGAGATCTCGCCGTTCGTCAAGGACGCCGTGGTGGCCTCCGAGGACCCGCGCTTCTACGAGCACGGCGGCATCGATCTGCTCGGCACGGTCCGCGCGGCCGCGACGACGGCCCTCGGCGGGGACGTGCAGGGCGGCTCCTCCATCACGCAGCAGTACGTCAAGAACGTGCTCGTGCAGAAGGCGGAGGCGCTCAGCGATCCGATCGAGCGGGACGCGGCCTACCGCGAGGCCACGGAGACCACTCCGGAGCGCAAGGTCGCCGAGATGCGGCTCGCCATCGGGCTCGAGAAGGAGTACCCGAAGAACGACATCCTGCTGGGCTACCTCAACATCGCCCTGTTCGGCGGCACCGTCTACGGCGTCGAGGCGGCCGCTCGCTACTACTTCGGAGTGAGCGCGAAGGACCTCTCGCTCGCGCAGTCCGCCGCGCTCGTCGCGATCGTGAACAACCCCGAGAAGTTCCGCTTCGACCGGCCCGGCGACCCGGCGAACCCCGCCGCGGAGGGCTACCCGCAGACCCGGGACCGGCGCGACTACATCGTCACCCGCATGGACCTCGAGTCGAAGGTGACGTCCGAGCAGGCGCAGGCGGCCGTCGCCGAGCCCGTGGCACCGGACATCACCGAGCCGAGCACCGGCTGCCAGACGGCCGGAGTCGCGGCCTTCTTCTGCGACTACGTCACCTGGGTCATCAAGAACGACGACGCGTTCGGTGCGAGCCAGGACGAGCGCGACGCCACCTTCAAGCGCGGCGGCTACCGGATCTACACCACCCTCGACTCCGACCTGCAGCAGGCCGCCGTCTCGGCGACCGACGATTGGGTACCCAAGTCGATGGCGAACGTGAACATCGGCAGCGCGAGCGTCTCGGTCGAGGTCGGCACCGGCCGCATCCTCGCGATGACCCAGAACAAGGACTACTCCAACGATCCGAACCTGACGGGCCCCAACTACACGAGCGTCAACTACAACACCGACTTCGGCTACGGCGGCTCCTCGGGCTTCCAGGTCGGCTCGACCTACAAGGTGTTCACCCTCGCGGAGTGGCTCCAGGAGGGGCACTCGCTCGGCGAGAGCGTGGACGGCACCCGCCGCGCCTACACGACCTTCCGGGACAGCTGCGAGCCCGACGGCGTCTACTACGGCGAGTCCTGGAACCCCGGGAACGACGAGGGCGGCAACGGAGGAGTGACCACGGCCCTGCAGGCCACGACCGGCTCGATCAACACCTCGTTCGCCGCCATGGCCCAGCAGCTGGACCTCTGCGGCATCCGCAACACGGCGCTGGCGATGGGCGTGCACCGTGCCGACGGGACCGAGCTGCAGAAGCTCGCGCCGACCATCCTCGGCACCAACGAGATCGCTCCGCTCACGATGGCCACGGCCTTCGCCGGCTTCGCGAACAAGGGCACCGTCTGCACGCCGGTCGCGATCGACCGCATCGTCGACCGCACGGGCGCGGACGTCGCGCCGCCCGCCTCCGAGTGCAGCCAGGGGATGTCCGAGGAGGTGGCCGCGACCGCCGGGTACGCCCTGCAGCAGGTGGTCACGGGCGGCACCGGCGCCCCCTCCAACCCCCGCACCGGAGTGCCGCACATCGGCAAGACCGGCACCACGGACGACGCGCTGCACACGTGGATGGTCGGCGCGAGCACCGAGGTCGCCACCGCCACCTGGGTCGGCAACGTGACCGGCTTCACCTCCATGCGCGGATTCAGCCTCAACCGGGTGAACGCCGGCCAGGTGCGCCACCAGATCTGGCCGCGCATCATGCGCGTCGCCGACGCGAAGTACGGCGGGACGGCGTTCCCGGCTCCCGTCCGCTCGCTCGTCGACGCTCCGCAGGAGGCCGTGCCCCAGGTCACCGGCCAGAGCCCCTCTGCGGCCGCCGCACGCCTGCGCTCCGTCGGCTTCAGGGTCCGCGTCGACACCTCTCCGGTGCCCTCCGACCGCCCGGCGGGGACGGTCGCCCAGACGAACCCTCCGGCCGGGTCGCGCGTCTCCCGGGGCGCGGAGATCACCCTGCAGATCAGCGCCGGACAGGCCGCCCCGCCGCCTGCGGGCTGAGCCCCGGCACCCCCGGCTGCTCCCGAGGGAGCGTCCGGCAGAATGAACGCGGCCGCGCTCGCGGCCGACGTGCGAGAGAAGGACCCATGACCGGACGCACCCGTCGCCCCCTCACCACCGCCCTCGCGGCCGTCGCTGCGGCCGGAGCCGTCGCCGCGGCCTGGGGCATCGGCGTCGAGCGGACGCTGTTCACCGTCCGGCGCACGTCGTTCCCGGTGCTGCCCGCCGGTTCCGAGCCGATCCGCATCCTGCACGTGTCGGACCTGCACATGGCTCCGTGGCAGACGAAGAAGCAGGAGTGGATCCGCTCGCTCCTCGCCCTGGCGCCCGACGTCGTGGTCGACACCGGCGACAACCTCGGCCACCGCGACGGCGTGCTCGGCATCCGCCGGGCTCTGGAGCCCTTCGCCGGGATCCCCGGCGCCTTCGTCAATGGATCCAACGACTACTTCGGCCCTCGGATCAAGAACCCGCTCCGCTACTTCGTCGGCCCCTCCAAGAACCCCCGGCAGCACGAGGCCGATCTCGACACCGAGGGGCTGACCGGCTTCTTCTCGGGCGGGCTCGGCTGGGCGGACCTCAACAACCGCGCCGAGAGCATCACGGTGAAGGGGACGCGCATCGAGTTCTTCGGCGTCGACGACCCGCACATCGGCCTGGACCGCATCGACCTCGTCGCGGGAGCCGTGGACGAGCTGCGCGGCGCGGAGGACGGACCGGCGGGTGTCAGCATCGGCGTGGCGCACGCGCCCTACCAGCGCATCCTCGACGACTTCGTCGCCCGCGGGGCCGAGGTGATCCTCGCCGGGCACACGCACGGCGGCCAGGTCTGCGTCCCGGGCTTCGGCGCCCTCGTCACGAACTGCGACATCCCGCGCGACAAGGTCGCCGGCTCGACGACGTGGGACAACGGACTGCGCAGCTCGTACCTCAACGTGTCGGCCGGAGTCGGCACCTCCATCTATGCCCCGGTGCGCTTCGCCTGCCGGCCCGAGGTGACCCTCGTGACGCTCACCCCCGCGGTCTGACGAGGGGTGTCCGACGGCGGTCCGGAAATCGGCTACTATTGTCGAGGCTCGTGAGCGGTTCTCCGTGATGAGCACACCGGGGTGTGGCGCAGCTTGGTAGCGCGCCTCGTTCGGGACGAGGAGGTCGTGGGTTCGAATCCCGCTACCCCGACCGGTGAGAAGCCCGGCCAGGATCGATGATCCGGCCGGGCTTCGTCGTTCCCGGGGCGTTCCGGAGTCCTGCTGCAGCGGGGCTCGCCCGCCGTCCTGAGCTGGACCCCGGGCGAGGGCTCAGCCGTGGCGGAGCCGGATCGTCGGCGGAGCTGCCGCGATGACCGGGCTGCGCTCCCCGGCTCGAGCACCCACGGCGGCGCGCGGAGTGCGTGCGCACGGGCGCGCCTCAGCCCGCTCCTCCGCGCCTCCCGGCCCGATCCCAGCAGCCGGGAGCGAGACTGTTCTTCCGCCGTCGTCGCCGCCCCCGCCCGACGACCGACGAGAGGAGCACCGTGACCCGGTCGCTCACCCGCCTCACCCTTGCGATCGGCGTGCCGTACGTGGTCGCTCTCGCAGCGATCGCCTTCTGGCCGACGCCCGTCGATGCGGGGATGCGGGGCGATCTCGGCCGGGTGACCTCCTGGTTCGCCCGGCACGGCCTCCCGATGGTCGACTACGCGTTCATCGAGTCGACCGCGAACATCGCCCTGTTCGTCCCCCTGGGGCTGCTCCTGGCGCTCAACCTGCGGCTCCGGAGGGCGTGGGTCGCTGTGGCCGTCGGCGCTGTCGTGAGCTCGCTGATCGAGGCGGGCCAGCTCCTCTTCCTCTCGGCGCGCTTCGCGACCGTCGACGACGTGGTGATGAACACCTCCGGTGCTCTCCTCGGCGCGGTCGCCGGCGTGCTGCTCCGGATGATCGTCCGCGCACGACGACGCCGGAGGGCGGCGGAGTGGGACGACGCCTTCGCGCACATCCCCCTCCGCGGCACCGCCGGCGTCGTGGCGGATCAGCCGAGCCGCGTCCGCTGAGACGACGGCTCCTCCGCGTCAGCGGCCGAGGCCGCGGTACTCCCAGCCGGCCGCACGCCAGGCGGCGGGGTCGAGGCAGTTGCGACCGTCGACGAGGAAGGTGTTGGCCACCTTCGCCGCCGTGGCCGCGGGGTCGAGGGCGCGGAACTGCTTCCACTCGGTCACGACGACCACGGCGTCGGCACCGGCCAGCGCCTCGTCGACATCGGTCGTGTAGGTGATCTCGGGGTAGCGGCGGCGCGAGTTCTCGATCGCCTCGGGGTCGGTCGCGACCACGATCGCGCCGAGGTCGTGCAGCCGCGCGGCGACGTCGAGCGACGGCGAGTCGCGGATGTCGTCCGACTCCGGCTTGAACGCCAGACCGAGCACCGCGATGCGGCGGCCCTCGACGGAGCCGCCCAGGCCCTCGGTGACGAGGTCGACGACGCGCTGGCGGCGACGCAGGTTGATCGCGTCGACCTCCTTGAGGAAGGCGACGGACTCGCCGACGCCGAGCTCGTCGGCGCGGGCCGAGAAGGCGCGGATGTCCTTCGGGAGGCAGCCGCCGCCGAAGCCGATGCCCG
Source organism: Rathayibacter sp. AY1B5 (assembly GCF_002932795.1). NCBI lineage: Bacteria > Bacillati > Actinomycetota > Actinomycetes > Micrococcales > Microbacteriaceae > Rathayibacter > Rathayibacter sp. AY1B5. Next base: position 13,281 of record NZ_PSWM01000037.1, on the reverse strand, counting down.
CGTTCAGGAAGCGGCGGCCGATCCGCACGTCGTAGCCGATCGCGTCGGCGAGCTGCGTGACGTCCGCGCCGGTGACCTCCGCGATCTCGGCGATCGCGTTGATGAACGAGATCTTGGTCGCGAGGAAGGCGTTGGCCGAGACCTTCACCAGCTCGGCGGTGGCGTAGTCGGTGACCACGAGCGGGGTCTCGGCGGCGAGCGCGGTCGCGTAGACCTCGTCGAGGGTCGCCTTCGCCGCGGCTCCGGCCTCGCCCGCGGGCACGCCGTAGACGAGGCGGTCGGGGCTGATCGTGTCCTTCACGGCGAAGCCCTCGCGGAGGAACTCGGGGTTCCAGGCGAGGGTCGCACCGGAGGAGGCGATGCGGTCGGCCAGGCGGGCGGCGGTGCCGACGGGCACGGTCGACTTGCCGACGACGAGGGAGTCCGCCTCGAGGTAGGGCAGGAGACCGTCGATCGCCGAGTCGACGTAGGTCATGTCCGCGGCGTTCTCGCCCGGCTTCTGCGGAGTGCCGACGGCGACGAAGTGCACGGCCGCACCGGCGGCGTCGGCCATGTCGGTCGAGAAGCGCAGGCGGCCGGAGGCGACGCCGGAGGACAGCAGCTCCGGGAGGCCGGGCTCGAAGAACGGCGCGGTGCCGGCGGCCAGGGCGTCGATCTTCTTCTGGTCGACGTCGATGCCGATGACGTCGTGGCCGAGCTCGGCCATGGCGGCAGCGTGGACGGCACCGAGGTAGCCGCAGCCGATGACAGAAAGCTTCACAGGGGTTCTCCGAATCGTGGCGGGTTCGTGTCGCGGTCGCGACGGTGAGGAGGAGCGATGCGATGCGGCGAGGCGTCAGCGCGACCGGGGACGCGCGACTACCGCCGCGCCAATGCTCTCAGATCACGGGAGACGTCGGCGACAGCGGCCGCGATCTGCGCCGCCACGCGCTCGTGCACGGCCTCGCTGCGGCCGATCGGGTCCTCGATGTCGTCGCCGCCCTCGACCCGCGGGGCGCGCCCGCGGTGCGCGGCGGCGAGGCGCACGACGGCGCGGAGCCGCGCGGCGGGGTCCTCGACCGTCGGCAGCGGCACCTCCCGCAGCACGAAGGGCAGCACGCGGGCGAACTCGAGCAGCGTGAAGCCGCGGAGGAGGAGCGACGGGAAGCGCCGGGAGGCGTCGACCAGGTGGTCGCGGGTCATCGTGAGCAGGAGATCGGCGTCGCCGACGGTCGCGTCGCCGAGCACCGCGCTCGTGTGCGCGGCCGGGTCTCCCCCGTGCTCGGCCGAGAAGCGGGCCGAGACCGGGTCCATCGGCAGTCCGTCGCGCGTCCTCACTCCGGCGCTCGTGAACGCGAAGAGCGGACCTCCCTCGGGCGAGGTCGCGTCGGCGAGTGCGGCGCGCAGCAGCTGCTCGGCCATCGGGGACCGGCAGATGTTGCCGGTGCAGACCGAGAGCACGGTCAAGACGGGGGCGGCGGAGGCGGCGACCGGCTCGTCCGGTCGCCAGCTCCGGCGGGCGGGGCGGGCGGAGTCGTCTCCCGGGAAGATCATCGCGGGGCGCTCAGGCCGAGGTCGACGCGGGCTCGGCCTCGACGGCCGTGTCCGGTCGGGCGCCCGATTGCTCGGAGCCGTAGTAGCTCGTGTAGTAGTAGCCGTAGCCCCGGCCGACCTGGCCGCGCGCGGGCACGCGGTTGAGGATCACGCCGAGGGTGTGGCCGCTGACCCGCTCGAGGTTCTGGATGGCCTTGCCGAGCTCGTCGGTCGTCGTCTTGCCCGCGGAGATGACCACGAGCGCGCCGTCGGTGCGGGCGGTGAGGATGGCGCCGTCCGTGACGGGCAGGAGCGGCGGCGCATCGACGATCACGATGGCCTCGCGGGCGATCTCGTGCAGGAGGATGTCCATGCCGTTGGAGCCGAGCAGCTCGGACGGGTTCGGCGGGATCGACCCGGCGCCGAGGATCCAGAGATTGCCGGACGGACCCCACGGCTGCAGGACGTCCTGCAGCTCGGCCTTGCCGATCAGCAGGTCGGTCAGGCCGACGCCGGGCACGAGGCCGAACGACTTGGCGACGGTGGGCTTGCGGAGGTCGCCGTCGACGACGACGGTGCGCTGGCCGGAGGCGGCGAGCGTCACCGCGAGGTTCGCGGTCACCGTCGACTTGCCGTCCGAGGGCAGCGGGCTCGTCACGACGATGATGCGCGGCGGGCTGTCGATGTTCATGAACTGCAGGTTGGTGCGGAGCTCGCGCAGCGACTCGGCCAGGGCGTGCTTGCCGTCGGCCTTGATGTAGTCGGTCGTGTCGGCCTCGGGGACGATGCGGTTGGTCTCGCTGAGGCGCTTGTCGACGGGGAGGGTGCCGACCACGGGGAGGTCGAACAGGCGCTCGACCATCTCGGCGGTGCGGATGCGCCGGTCCAGCGTGTTGCGGACGAACGCGTAGACGAGGCCGAGGACGAGGCCCGCGAGCGCGCCGACCGCGAGGACGAGGCGCAGGTTCGGGAAGGCCGGCGAGGACGGGAGCGCCGCGGTCTGCAGGACGGTGAGGGAGACCGTGTCGCCGACGCCCGTCTCCTGGTTGACCTGCTGCACCTTGGTGGCGATGGCCGCGACCCAGGCGTCGGCGAGCTTCTGCGCGCCCTCGGGGGTGGAGGCGGTGGCGCTGACCTTCATCACCGGGGCGACCGTGTCGGCCTGCACGGTGATCGCCGAGATCAGCGTGGCGGGCGAGACGTCGAGGCCGAGGCTGTCGATCGCGATCTGAGCGACGTCGCGCGAGGTGGCGATCGGGACGTAGGTGGCGAGGCTCGACTTGGCGACGGACTGCGCGATCTGCTGCGTGTAGATCGCCTGGCCGTCGTCGGCACCGGTGGTGGCGACGGAGACGAGTCCCTGCGAGTCGGCGACGTAGCGAGGCTTCTGCGTCAGCGACCAGCCGAAGGCGACGAGAGTGCCGAGGAGGATCGCCGCGACGATCGGGATCCAGTGGTCGCGCAGCAGCCGGAGGACGTCTCGAAGTTCCACAGAGTCAGATTCCTTCGCTGGTACGGATCACGCGGCGGGTGCCGGAGACGGGTTCTTCCGAATTCTGACACAGCGCTTCCGCGCCCTCGGCGCCAGGCGCGTCAACCGTGCCACCCGTCGGGGGTGGGCTGCGGCGGAGTCCCTCTCGTGATCACACCGAGGCCCTCGAGCTCGACCAGGGCGGACTCGACGACCGCCTCCGCATCGACGCCGGCGGGCGGCGGGCCCGCCTCCTCGAGCACCGCGGCGACGAGACCGGGCAGATCGGAGCCCTGGCCGGCGTGCCGCCAGATCGTCGGGCCGATGCCGGACAGGCGCACGAGGGTGTCGCCGCAGAAGACGAGCAGCTCGCCGTCCGGGAGCTCCACGGCGTCGTCCGCAGGGGTGCGCAGGACGGTGCCGGGCAGGGCCTCGCGCACCGCGTCGAGCGGCACGGAGACCACCTCGGACCAGGCGGACGGCGCTTCGGTGCCGAGGGACACGAAGGCCTCCTCGACCAGGTGCACCACGCTCGCGGCCTCCGAGTAGACCAGTCGCCGGACGCCGCCCACCGCCGAGAGGGTGCGGACGAGATCGGCGATCGGCCGTGGGCGGGCCGAGAGGTAGGAGGTCTGCGGCACCAGGTCCTCGATCGCGTCGACCGGGTCGACGTGCTCGAGGAAGGGCGTCCCGACGCCGTCGCGGCGCTCGAGCAGGACGACGCCCGCGAGCCGCAGGGGCGCCTCCGGGACCGGTCGGAGGGCGAGTGACCCGGGCGCGAGCTGCGCCTTCGGCGCCGACCCGGTGAGCGGCTTCACCGACAGGGGCTTGGGATAGGGCAGGACGCGCCCCTCCGGGGTGACGCCGACCGTCTCGTCGGTGACGTAGCCGAAGCGGGACCCGAGCGTCCGGGCGATGGTGGTCTTGCCGGTCCCGGACGCAGCGACGAAGGCCAGCACGCGGCCGGACTCGTCGGAGATCCCGCAGGCGTGGAGCATCAGCAGGTCGGCGCGCCGGGCGCCGATCGCCTCGAGGGTCAGCGTCGAGGTGAGGGACTCCTCGAGCTGCGCGAGCGTGGCGCTCGAGACCCGGGGCGAGCCGTCGACCGGGACGGAGGGATCGTGCCCCACCTCGGCGAGGACGTCGCGCGCTGCGGCGTCGGGCTCGGACGCGCAGGCGGCCCAGCTGTCGGCGATCCGCGCCGCGTCCTCGTCGCCGACACCGCGTCCGAAGACCACGCGGAACGGGGTCTCGAGGACCGAGACGGACAGGGTGCGGGGCTCGGCGCCCCTCCCCGCGGCGATCAGTACGCCCCGTCGCGGGCGAGGACGGCGCGCGCGGTCTTGAAGAGGATCACGATGTCGCCGGTCATCGACCAGTTCTCGACGTAGTACAGGTCGAGGCGGACGGTGTCCTCCCACGAGAGGTTCGAGCGTCCGCTGACCTGCCAGAGGCCGGTGATGCCGGGCTTCATCAGGAAGCGGCGGTGCACGTGCTCCTCGTACTGCTCGACCTCGCGCGCCAGGGGCGGGCGGGGGCCGATCAGTGACATGTCGCCGCGGAACACGTTCAGGAACTGGGGCAGCTCGTCGAGGCTGAAGCGACGGAGGATCGCGCCCACGCGGGTGACCCGCGGGTCCTTCGCCATCTTGAAGAGGATCGAGTTCCCCTCCGCGCGCTGCTGCGACGCGAGAGCCGCCAGTCGCGCCTCGGCGTCGACGACCATCGAGCGGAACTTCAGCATCTCGAAGGTCGCGCCGTTCAGGCCGATGCGCTCCTGCCGGAAGAGCACGGGTCCCGGGCTGGTGACCTTGACCAGCACGGCGACGACGATGAGCACCGGCGCGCTGAGGATGATCAGCATGGTCGACGCGAGGATGTCGAAGAGGCGCTTGGCGAACCGCTGGCGGCCGTCGAAGCGCGGGGTCTCGACGTGGATCAGCGGAAGGCCCGCGACGGGGCGGGTGTGGATGCGCGGACCGCCGATGTCGGTGAGGCTCGGCGCCACGACGAGGTGCTCGCGCCCGGGCTCGAGGGTCCAGCTCAGCTCGCGGATCCGCTGCGGTGCCAGCTCGTCGGAGCTCGTGACGACCACCGTGTCGGCGCCGGTGGCGTCCATCACGGCGCGGACGCCGTCGATCCCCGTGAATCCGTGGACCGCGAGGCCCGAGAGCTCCTGCTCGCTCTGCAGCGCCTCCGCCCCGCCGACCGAGGTCGAGACGGCGCCGACGAGTTTGTAGCCGGCTTCGGTGCCGCGGCGCAGCTCGCGCGCGGTGTGCAGGACGCTCGCGCGGGAGCCGAGGAGCACGACCTGGCTCGAGAAGCGGCCCGCCCGGCGCTGCCGGGTGAGCCAGGAGCGCCAGACCAGGCGGCCGACGCAGATCAGCACGATCCCGGCGGGGAACGCCGTGATGATGTAGCCCCGCGCGAGCAGGATCTGGAGCAGGTAGGCGATGATCGCGACGATGCCGAAGAGCCAGATCGAGGCGTCGACGACGCGGCGGTACTCGACGTAGCCGGTGCCGACGATCCGGCGGTCACGGGTGTCGAACACCTGGAGGGCGAGGAGCCAGCCGACCGACAGGGCGACGGACACCCAGGTGTAGCTGACCGCGATGTCGGCCGGGTTCTTGAACCCCAGGTCCGAGTCGAGGTTCAGGTCGAACCAGAAGAGCTGCGTACCGAAGACGGAGAGGACGATCGCGACGACGTCCGTGACGAGCAGCCGTCGCCGGTAGTCCTGCTCCCACGACGGCCGACGCCTCGGCGGTGCCCCTTGCGCCGTCATCGTTTCCCCCGACCTTTCCTGCTGCTTCGAAAGGCGTAATTCCGTCTCCGGTGTTGTCACCTCGTCAGGCTACCCACTTCCTCGTTTCGGAGGGGTGTCGTGCGGGTGAGGAACTCTCGATCGGTCAGCCGCGGAGCCGGCCGCGGCTCTCCTGGAGGTAGCACGCCCCGCACAGGGATTCGTAGGTGACCGCCGTTCCGTCGATCGCGACCTGATCGCCGTCGAAGACGAAGCGGCCGTCCACGACGCGCCCGTTGAAGATCGCTTTGCGCCCGCACCGGCAGATGGTCTTCAGCTCCTCGAGGCTGTGGGCGATCTCCAGCAGCCGCCTGCTGCCCGGGAACGCGGCGGTGCGGAAGTCCGTCCGGATGCCGTAGGCCAGGACCGGCACGTTCTCGAGGATGGCGATCCGGAGCAGATCGTCGACGTGCGACTCCGGCAGGAACTGCGCCTCGTCGACGAGCAGAGCGCTCACGTCGCGCTTCGACTCGGCCAGGACACGGGCCCGGGCGGCGGTGAAGACGGCCACCGGGTCGCCGTCGGGCTCGAACAGGATGTCCACCGGACGGGTCACGCCGAGCCGCGACACGATCAGCTCCTCGCCCTTCGTGTCGACGGCCGGCTTGGCCAGCAGCACCCGGTGCCCGCGCTCCTCGTAGTTGTGCGCGGCCTGCAGGAGCGACGTGCTCTTCCCGCTGTTCATCGCTCCGTAGCGGAAGTACAGCTTGGCCATCAGGTCTCCTCGGTGCGGGTCCGGAGGCGGGGCCTCCGGGGTGAGCAGGGGTCGGTCACGGGAGGAACCCGTCCTCGCCGGCGCGGCGGATCAGATCGGCCCGGCGGCTCGCAGGCCGGCCGACGGCGACGTACTTGCGGCGGACGCGCTGCAGGTAGGTCTTCGCGGTCTCGAACTGCACGTTCATCTTGGCGGCGACCTCCGGAGTGCTCGATCCGGACGCGTAGAGGCGCAGCGCCTCCAGCTCGCCGGCGCTGAGCCGCGGGCGCTGCTGCGCCGCGACTCCGGACGGCAGGGGCCGCCACTGCGCGGACGAGACGTCGGCCGAGCGCATCTCGAGAGCGGCGCGGGTCTGCTCCATCACCTCGGCGAGCGAGCGCGACTTCGCCAGATGCCGCACGGCCCCGGCCTTCAGAGCGCGCTCGCGGACCTCGTCGTCCTCGCTCGCGGAGAGCGCCACGACCGCGGCTCCCGCCGCACGGCAGGTCCGGATCCGCGCCTCGATCGAGATCGGCTCGCGCAGCTCGACGTCCATCACGACCACCTGGGTGGGGAACACGTCGCTCGTCACCAGGTCGTGCCAGGTGGAGGCGGCCACGACGACCTCGAAGTCCGGGGCGTGGGTGCGGATCCACGCGCTCGTCGCCGCGAGCAGGTCCTCGCGCGGGTCGAGCAGGCCGAGCCGGACCGGACGGGGCACCGCGTCGCGGGCGCTCCGGGCGGAGGAGCCCGAGGGCTCACCGGAGCGGGTGACCATGCGGACGATCCTAGCCGCGGCCGGGCCCGGCACCGGCTCAGAACAGCGTCGGCTGCCCGACGCCCGGGAGGATCGCGGCGCGCTCCGGGCCGAGCTCTCCGACCAGCAGCCCGTCGTGCTGGAGGGAGCGCCGCTCGCCGCCGAGGGCCCGCAGAGTCCCGAGCGAGCCGAGGGCCGAGGACTTGACGGAGCCGGTGGCCGGGTCCTCCTCGCCGCGCTCGAGCCCGTGCGCGCGCATCAGCGGGCGGATGCGCGCCGAGAGCCAGCGCCGGTACTCGAGAGGCGCGTAGGCGTCGCGGCCCGGGTAGAGCGCGCGGTACCTGTCGACCAGCTCGGGGTGCTCCTGCCCGAGCCACTGCAGGAACCACTCCTTCACCCCGGGCTTGAGGTAGAGGGTCGAGTACATGATCGTGCTGGCGCCGGCCTCGCGGCAGGCCCGCAGCGACTCGTCGAGGTGCGCCCGGGTGTCGGTGAGGAACGGCAGGATCGGCATCAGGAACACCGAGCAGTCGAACCCGGCCTCCCGTGCCGCGGTGACCGTCGCCAGACGGGCCGCCGCGGTCGGCGCTCCCGGCTCGACGGAGCGCTGGAGACCCTCGTCGTAGACGGCGATCGAGACGCCGAGGTCGACCGGGACGTGCTCGGCGGCCTCGCGGAGCAGCGGCAGGTCGCGCCGCAGCAGTGAGCCCTTCGTGAGGATCGAGATCGGGGTGCCGGAGGCGGCGAGCGCGGCGATGATGCCCGGCATCAGCCGGTAGCGGCCCTCGGCGCGCTGGTACGGATCGGTGTTGGTGCCGAGGGCCACGGGGTGCCGCTCCCAGCTCGGCTTGGCGAGCTCGCGGGTGAGGACCTCGGCGACGTTCACCTTGACGACGATCTGGGAGTCGAAGTCGCGGCCGCCGTCGAACTCGAGGTACTCGTGCGTGGGCCGGGCGAAGCAGTAGGTGCAGGCGTGGGTGCAGCCGCGCATCGGGTTGATGCTCCAGCCGAACGGCATCGTCGAGGAGGTGTGCACGCGGTTGAGCGCCGACTTCGCGAGCACCTCGTAGAAGGTGATGCCCTCGAACTCCGGAGTGCGCACCGTCCGCACCAGATCGGTGAGCGTGACGAGCCCGGGCAGCGCGGCCTCGTCGGCCGTGCCGATCGACCGTCCGCTCCACCTCATGGAGCCATTAGAACATATGTTCGAACGGCTCGCACCCGATCAGACGGAGGCGGACAGCTCCAGCGTCTCGGCGGTCGCGGTGACCGTCTGCTCGGCCTTCTCGGGCGCGTCGTTGAGCGTCGAGCCGTAGCTCGGCACCAGCGCGCGGATCCGGGGCTCCCAGGCCTTCATCCGGTCGGGGAAGCACTTCTGCACGATGTCGAGCATGATCGGCACGGCGGTCGACGCTCCGGGCGAGGCGCCGAGCAGGCCGGCGATCGTGCCGTCCCCTCCGGTGATGACCTCGGTGCCGAACTGCAGCACGCCGCCCTTCTTCTCGTCCTTCTTCATCACCTGGACGCGCTGGCCGGCCGTGATCAGGTACCAGTCCTCGTCGCGGGCGGTGGGGAGGAACTCGCGCAGGGCCTTCATCTTCTTGCCGCGGCCGGCGAGCACCTCGCCGATCAGGTACTTCATCAGGTCGAGGTTGTCGCGGGCGACCGCGAGCATCGGGCCGATGTTGTGCGGCCGGATCGACAGGGGCAGGTCGAGCCAGGAGCCCCGCTTCAGGAACTTGGGCGTGAAGCCCGCGTAGGGGCCGAAGAGGAGGGACGACTCGCCGTCGACGACGCGCGCATCGAGGTGGGGCACCGACATCGGGGGCGCTCCGACCGCGGCCTTGCCGTAGACCTTGGCCTTGTGCCGGGCGACCAGCTCGGGGTTGTCCGTGCGGAGGAACTGCCCCGAGATGGGGAAGCCGCCGAAGCCCTTGATCTCGGGGATCCCGGACTTCTGCAGCAGGTGCAGCGCGCCGCCGCCCGCGCCGACGAAGACGAAGCGCGCGGTCACGCTCTGCGGCGTGCCTCCGACGACCTGCTTGAGGTCGAGTCGCCAGGTGCCGTCCTTCTGACGGGTGATGTCGGTGACCTCGCGGCCGGTGTCGAGCGTGCCGCCGTGGGCGACGACGTGGTCGAACAGCTGGTGGGTCAGCGAGCCGAAGTCGACGTCGGTCCCGGCGGGCATGCGCGTCGCCGCGTAGGGGCCGCCGCCGGCGGGACGCTGCTCCATCAGCAGGGGCGCCCACTCGTGGATGGTCTTGACGCTCTCGGTGAACTCGATGCCGGCGAACAGCGGCTGGTCCTTGAGCGCCTCATAGCGCTTGCGGAGGTACTCGACGTTGGCCTCGCCGTGCACGAAGGTCATGTGCGGCGCCGGGTTGATGAAGCTGGACGGCTCGCGGATGTCGCCCGACTCCACCAGGCTCGACCAGAACTGGCGCGAGATCTGGAACTGCTCGTTGATCTGGATCGCCTTGGCCGGGTCGACGGAGCCGTCGGCCGCCTCGGGCATGTAGTTCAGCTCGCAGAGGGCCGCGTGACCGGTGCCCGCGTTGTTCCACGGGTTCGACGACTCCTGCGCCACGTCGCCGAGGCGCTCGTAGGCGGCGATGGTCCAGTCGGGCTGCAGCTGGGTGATGAGGGCGCCGAGAGTGGCGCTCATGATGCCCCCACCGATGAGGGCGACGTCGACCGGTTCCGAGGAGTTCACGAGAGACGAGTTTACGCTCGCGCGAGCACGCCGAGGCGGGGAGGGGCCTCGCTCCCCCATCAAATTCGCGGCTTTTCCACCCGGAAGGGGCCGGAGCGCTCGGCGCCGGCCCCTTCCGGGAGGATCAGGAGACGGGCTGCTTCGCCGCGATGAGCTCGGCGATCTGCACGGCGTTCAGAGCCGCACCCTTGCGGAGATTGTCGTTGCTGATGAAGAGCGCGAGGCCGCGTCCCTCCGGAGCGCCCTCGTCGGCGCGGATGCGGCCGACGTAGCTCGGGTCCTTGCCCGCGGCCTCCAGCGGAGTCGGCACCTCGCGCAGCACGACGCCGGGCGCGTCGGCCAGCAGCTCGCGCGCGCGCTCGGGGCTGAGTGCGGAGGCGAACTCGGCGTTGATCGAGAGCGAGTGGCCGGTGAAGACGGGGACCCGCACGCAGGTCCCCGAGACCAGCAGGCCCGGGAGCTCGAGGATGCGGCGGCTCTCGTTGCGGAGCTTCTTCTCCTCGTCGGTCTCGTTCGAGCCGTCCTCGACCAGGCTGCCCGCGAAGGGGATGACGTCGAAGGCGATCGGGGCGACGTACTTGTCCGGCGCGGGGAAGTCGACCGCCGAGCCGTCGTGCACCAGGTCGAGCAGGTGCTCGTCGGCGACCGCGGCGCGGACCTGGCCGGCCAGCTCGTTCGCTCCGGCCAGCCCGCTGCCGGACACGGCCTGGTAGGTGCTGACGATCAGGCGGGTGAGTCCCGCCTCGCGGTCGAGGACCTTCAGGATCGGCATCGCCGCCATCGTGGTGCAGTTGGGGTTGGCGATGATGCCCTTGACCGCCTGGTCGATGGCGTGGGGGTTCACCTCGCTGACGACGAGCGGGACCTCGGGGTCCATCCGCCAGGCGCTGGAGTTGTCGATCACGGTGACGCCGGCCGCGGCGAAGCGGGGCGCCTGCGCGCGGGAGCCCGTGGCTCCCGCGGAGAACAGGGCGATGTCGAGCCCCGACGGATCGGCGGTCTCCACGTCCTCGACCACGACGTCCTCGCCGCGGAACGGCAGCGTCGTGCCCGCCGAGCGGGCGGTGGCGAAGAAGCGGATGGACGCGACGGGGAAGTCGCGCTCCTCGAGGAGGCGGCGCATCACCTTCCCGACCTGGCCGGTCGCGCCGACGACGCCCACGTGGAGGGGGGTGCTGCTCATGCTGTGCTCTTTCGTCCGTGCGGCGCGCGGGCCGCTCGTGGCGGGGGGATCGAGGGAGAGGGTACCGGTCGGTCCGGCCGCTCGGGAGGAACGGCCGGATCGCGAGGGTGTCCGGCCGTCAGCGGCCGGTGCCGGCGTAGACGACCGCCTCGTCCTCGGCGTCGAGCCCGAAGGCGGTGTGCACGACGCGCAGGGCCTCGTTCACGGTGTCGGCGCGGGTGACGACCGAGATGCGGATCTCGCTGGTGGAGATCATCTCGATGTTGATCCCGGCCTCGTAGAGGGAGCGGAACAGCTTCGCGGAGACGCCGGCGTTGGTGCGCATCCCGGCGCCCACGAGCGCGAGCTTGGCGATCTGGTCGTCGTACTGCAGGGACTCGAAGCCGACCTCGTCCTTCTCGGCGTTGAGAGCCATGAGGACGGTCTGGCCGTCGGCCTTGGGCAGGGTGAACGAGATGTCGGTGCGGGCGGTGGCCGCAGCCGACACGTTCTGCACGATCATGTCGATGTTGGAGCCGGTCTTGGCCACGATCGTGAAGATCTGCGCGGCCTTGCCCGGGATGTCGGGGACTCCGACGACGGTGATCTTCGCCTCGTTCAGGTCGGCGGCGACTCCGGCGATGATGGGCTCTTCCACGGCTTGTCCGTTCTGCTCGGCGCCGGCGGTCTCGGCGTTGTAGACGATGGTGCCCTCGTTGGGGCTGAAGGAGGAGCGCACGTGGAGCGTGACTCCGTGGCGGCGGGCGAACTCGACGGCGCGGATGTGCAGCACCTTCGCGCCCGCAGCGGCCAGCTCGAGCATCTCCTCGCTGGTGATGCGGTCGAGCTTGCGGGCCTTCTTGACGACCCGCGGATCGGCGGTGAAGACGCCGTCGACGTCGGTGTAGATCTCGCAGGTGTCGGCGCCGAGTCCCGCGGCGAGCGCGACGGCCGTGGTGTCCGAGCCGCCGCGGCCGAGAGTGGTGATGTCCTTCGTGTCGCGGTTGAAGCCCTGGAAGCCCGCGACGATGACGACGGCGTTCTCGTCGAGCGCCTCGCGGAGGCGGACCGGGGTGATGTCCACGATGCGGGCGGCGCCGTGCTGCGCGTCCGTGATCATGCCGGCCTGGCTGCCGGTGAAGGAGCGGGCCTCGAAGCCCATGCTCTTGATCGCCATCGCCAGCAGCGCCATCGAGATGCGCTCGCCCGAGGAGAGCAGCATGTCGAGCTCGCGGGGGGCGGGGATGGGCGTGACCTGGTGGGCGAGCTCGAGCAGGTCGTCGGTGGTGTCGCCCATGGCCGAGACGGCGACGACCACGTCGTTGCCCGCCTGCTTGGTGGCGACGATCCGCTTCGCGACCCGCTTGATGCTCTCCGCGTCGGCGACGGAGGACCCGCCGAACTTCTGGACGATCAGGCTCACGTGCTGCTCCCGTGTCGGTGGCTGGACCGCCGTCGCGACCCGACGGGCGAGTCTACCGGTCGACCGCATGCCGGAGCGGTCATGCGACTCCGGCGGCCGCGTCAGTTCTCGACGAGCCGGCGGCCCTCGAAGGCGCGGCCGAGGGTGATCTCATCGGCGTACTCGAGGTCTCCGCCGACGGGCAGCCCGGACGCCAGGCGGGTGATGCGGATGCCGAGGGTGCTGAGCATGCGCGAGAGGTAGGTCGCCGTCGCCTCGCCCTCGAGGTTCGGGTCGGTCGCGATGATGACCTCCTGCACCTCGCCGTCCGCGAGCCGCTGCAGCAGCTGGCGGATGCGGAGCTGATCCGGGCCGATGCCGTCGATCGGGCTGATCGCGCCGCCGAGCACGTGGTAGAGCCCGCGGAACTCGCGGGTGCGCTCGATCGCCGGGACGTCCTTCGCCTCCTCCACGACGCAGATGACCGCGCGGCTTCGGCGCGGGTCGCGGCAGATCCCGCAGGTCGCCTCCTCCGCGACGTTCCCGCAGATGTCGCAGAAGTGCACGCGGCCGCGCAGCTCGAGGAGGATCTCGGCGAGCCGGGTGACGTCGAACGTCTCGGTCTGCAGGATGTGGAACGCGATGCGCTGGGCGGACTTCGGGCCGATGCCGGGGAGCCGGCCGAGCTCGTCGATCAGCTCCTGGACGATGCCTTCGTACATGCGGTCGCCTCCTCTCGGATGGGGCGGACGGGGGTGGCGGGG
>NZ_PSWM01000036.1:0-24394 GCF_002932795.1 Rathayibacter sp. AY1B5 | reverse complement strand
AGAACTGGTGCGCATGACCGCGAGCGGGCACGATCTCGACCCGGAGGGCGTGCGCGAGTCCGCCCGCATCCTGCAGAACGGCGGGCGGGCGGCCTGGCCGCGGCGCTCGGCGCGGTTCGCGAACTCCCGGGCCTGCTCGCGCTCGAAGTGCTGCGCCTGCTTCTGCTGGTCGTACTCGGTGTAGGCGTCCACGATGCGGCCGACCAGGCTGTGGCGGACCACGTCCTCGCTGGTCAGTCTCGAGAAGTGGATGTCGTCGATGCCGTCGAGCACCCGCGTCACGAGGCGGAGTCCGCTCGCGCCGGTCGGCAGGTCGACCTGGGTGATGTCGCCGGTGACCACCATCTTCGAGCCGAAGCCGAGGCGGGTGAGGAACATCTTCATCTGCTCGGGCGTGGTGTTCTGCGCCTCGTCGAGCACGACGAACGAGTTGTTGAGCGTGCGCCCGCGCATGTACGCGAGCGGCGCGACCTCGATCGTGCCGGCTGCGAGCAGCTTCGGGACGATCTCGGGATCCATCATCTCGTTCAGCGCGTCGTAGAGCGGGCGCAGGTACGGGTCGATCTTGTCGGTGAGCGAGCCGGGCAGGTAGCCCAGCCGCTCCCCCGCCTCGACCGCCGGACGGGTCAGGATGATCCGCTCGACCTCCTTGCGCTGCAGCGACTGCACGGCCTTCGCCATCGCCAGGTAGGTCTTGCCGGTTCCGGCCGGGCCGATGCCGAAGACGATGGTGTTCTGATCGACCGCGTCGACGTACTCGCGCTGGCCGAGCGTCTTGGGCCTCACGCTGCGTCCGCGCGCCGTGAGGATGGCCTGGCCGAACGCCTCGGCCGGGCTCACCGGCCCGCCGTTCTGCAGGATGCGGGCGGACTCGCGCACGCCCTCCGGGTCGAGATCGTGCCCGCTCGCGGTCATGCGCACCAGTTCTTCCACCAGGCGCGTCGCCGCGGCGACGGGCTCGCGCTCGCCGTCGAGCGTCACCTCGTTGCCGCGCACGTGCACCCGGACATCGGGGAATCGTCCTTCGACCGCTCGGATGAGGCGGTCCTGGGGTCCGAGGAGGCGCACCATCGCGACTCCGTCGACGGCGACGACGCGCCGCGTCGTCTCGGACGCGTCCGCGCCGGGGGCGGGACGCTCGTCGGGGCTCGCGCCCGTGTTCTCAACCGGTGGCAAGAGAGCCTTCCGTCTGGTGGCCGCCCAGGACGTGGGCGTGCACGTGGAACACGGTCTGGCCCGCCTCTTCGCCGGAGTTGAAGACGAGGCGGAACTGACCGTTGCTGTGGGCGTCGGCGAGCGACTGGGCGACCTGCACCATCTCGGCGAGCAGGGCGGGATCGGCGGCCGCGAGAGCGGCGACCGTGGCGTGCTCCTGGGTCTTCGGGAAGACGAGGAGGTGGACGGGCGCCTTCGGCTCGATGTCGGTGATCGCGAGGATGCGCTCGTTCTCGAACACCACATCGGCCGGGATCTCGCCCCGGACGATGCGCGTGAAGACGGTGGGTTCGCTCATGCACTCATCTTAAACGGGGCCCGTGCGCGACGGGCGCCGCGTTCGCCCACGGCACCCTGCTCCGGCGCTCCGAGGCGGCTGTGGAGGAGCGTCACCAGCGGCCCAGGCGGGCCGAGAGGACCGCGATGGCAGCGGGCCCGGCGGTCGAGGTGCGCAGGACGGAGTCGCCGAGCGCGACGGCCTCGGCGCCCGCCTCCGCGAGCAGCCGCAGCTCCTCCGGAGCGATGCCGCCCTCGGGACCGACGACGAGCACCAGGTCGCGTCCGTCCGGGACCACCTGGGAGAGCCGCGCGTGCGCCGAGGGCTCGAGGACCAGCACGCGGGACGTCGCGGCGCGCGCGACGAGACCGCGCACCTGCTCGAGCGGCGCGACCTCGGGCACCCGGGGGCGCAGCGACTGCTTGCTCGCCTCGCGCACGATGGCGCGCCAGCGCTCGCGCCCCTTCTCCTCCTTCGGGCCGGACCACCGCGAGATCGACCGCGCGGCCTGCCAGGGGACGACCTCGTCCACCCCGAGCTCGGTCGCCGCCTGCACGGCGAGCTCGTCGCGATCGCCCTTCGCGAGCGCCTGCACGAGGACCAGGCGCGGGGACGGCACCGGGGACTCCTGCACCGACTCCACGACGAGCACCACCCGCGCCGGCTCCGCGCTCTCGACGACCGCGGTCGCGACGAGTCCGCGCCCGTCGCCGACCCGGACGCTCTCGCCCGCGCGGATCCGGCTGACGGTCGCGGCGTGCCGTGCCTCCGCGCCGGTGAGCGCGAGCCGGCCCCCGACGACGAAGCCGTCGGAGTCCAGCGACTCGTCGATGTAGTGGTGCGCCACGGGCTCAGCCCAGGAAGCGGTCGCGGAGCTTGGAGAACAGGCCCTGCTGGAAGTGGGTCAGCGCGGGCTTCTGCGGCTTGTAGTGCTTCGCCAGCTCCTGGACCAGCTCCCGCTCGCGGTGGCCCAGCTTCGTCGGGGTGACGACCTGGATGCCGATGCGGAGGTCGCCGCGTCCGCTGCCGCGCAGGCGCGTGACTCCGCGGCCCTTGATCGTGACGATCTCGGTGCTCTGCGTGCCCGGCTTGATCTCGATCTCGATGTCGCCGTCGAGCGCCTTGAGCGACGCCGTGGAGCCGAGGATCGCGTCCGTCATCTGCACCTCGAGGGTGCAGAGCAGGTCGTCGCCGTTGCGGCTGAAGACGTCGTGGTGCTTGACCTTGATCTCGAGGTACAGGTCGCCGTTGGGTCCGCCGGCCGGGCCGACCTCGCCGCTGCCGGGCATCTGCAGGCGCAGGCCCGTGTCGACTCCCGCGGGGACGTCGACGGGGATGGTGCGGCGGGCGCGGACGCGTCCCTGGCCCTGGCAGGTGGAGCAGGGGGTCGCGATGACGGTGCCGTAGCCGCGGCAGGTGCCGCAGGGGCTGGCCGTCATCACATTGCCCAGGAGCGAGCGGACCGTGCGCTGGATCTGGCCGGAGCCGTGGCAGATGTCGCAGGTCACCGGCGAGGTGCCGGGCTGGCAGCACGAGCCCTGGCAGGTCTCGCAGAGCACCGCCGTGTCGACCTCGAGGTCGCGGTGGGTTCCGAAGATGACCTCGTCGAGCGAGACCTCCACGCGCAGCAGGGCGTCCTGGCCGCGCTCGCGGCGGGAGCGCGGTCCGCGGGACGAGCCCTGCGCGCCCTGCCCGAAGAAGGTCTCGAAGATGTCGCCGAACCCGCCGAAGCCCTGGGCGCCGCCGCCGAAGCCCTCCTGGGGACCGCGGTCGTACTGCGCCCGCTGCTGGGCGTCGCTCAGTACGTCGTAGGCGTGCGTGACGAGCTTGAAGCGCTCGGAGGCGTCCGCGCTCGGGTTGACGTCGGGGTGCAGCTCGCGGGCGAGTCGGCGGTACGCCTTCTTGATCTCGTCGGCGGAGGCGTCGCGGTCGACGCCCAGCACTTCGTAGTGATCGGCCACAGGTGGCTTCGTCCTTCGTTCGTGGGTCGGTGGGCCGGGCACGGCGCACCGGGGGGATCCGGCGGGGGCCGGGAGGTCGGGCCTACTCCTCGCCGAGGAGGCGGGAGAGGTAGCGGGCGACGGCGCGCACCGCGGTGATGTTGCCGGAGTAGTCCATCCGGATGGGTCCGAGCACGCCCAGGCGCGAGATCTGGCCGCCCGCGGTGTTGTAGCCGCTCGTGAGGACCGAGGTCTCCTGAAGGCCGAACGGCGCGTTCTCGCGGCCGATGCGCACCGAGATGCCCCGGGGGTCCGGAGTCATCTCGGCGAAGAGGCGCAGCAGCTCCACCTGCTCCTCGATCGCCTCGAGCACCGGGTAGATGCTGCCCGAGAAGTCCTCCTCGGTGCGGACGAGGTTCGCGGCGCCGGCCATGACCAGGCGGTCCTGCCGATTGGCGCCGACCTGCTCGAGCAGGGTCTGCACGATCGGCGTCAGCACCTGGCGCCGCTCGGGGCTGAAGCGCTCCGCGACGGATCCGAGCGTCTCGGCCGCCTGCTGGAGCCCCAGGCCGAGCACGGCCGTGTTGAGCTTCGCCCGGATCTCGCCGAGAAGCGCGTCGTCCACGTCCTCCGGGGTCTCCAGCACGCGCTGGTCGACCCGGCCGGTGTCGGTGATCAGCACCGACAAGAGGCGGCGGGGCGCGAGGGCGACGAGCTCCACGTGGCGCAGCCGCGCGGCTCCGAACGACGGGTACTGCACGAGCGCGACGCTGTTGGTGAGCTGCGAGAGCAGGCGGACGGTCTTGACCAGCACCTCGTCGAGGTCCGGGCTCTGTCCGAGGAACGTCTCGATCGCCTGGCGCTGCGCGGAGGTGAGCGGGCGCAGGTCGGCCAGCTGGTCGACGAAGAGGCGGTAGCCCTTGTCGGTCGGCACGCGTCCGGAGGAGGTGTGCGGAGCCGCGATCAGCTCCTCCTCCTCGAGCTGGGCCATCTCGTTGCGGATGGTGGCGGCCGAGACGCCGAACGCGTGGCGCTCGACGATCGACTTGGAGCCCACCGGCTCCCGGTTCGCCACGTAGTCCTGCACGATCACGCGCAGGACCTGGAGACCGCGCTCCGTCACCATACGACCGACCTCCCGCCGGACTCCGAGTGCCCGCGGGCACGACCGTCTGCGGCGCTGACGCCGCGCGGAGCCTGGCACTCCGCAACTCTGAGTGCCAATCATAACCGGGAGGCGGACCGCCAGGCGGGGTTGCGCGGGGATCGGCCGGGGTGCACTCCTGCAGGGCCTCGGGGAGGAGCCCCGTCATCCCCGAGGAGGAGGTCCCGCGCGGCCCGGTGCGCGGGGGGTCGCCTCATGCCACGATGGACGCCGAGCGCACGGGGGACGCCCGTCGCCGCCGCCGGAACGGAGACCATCATGTCGGCCACCCCTCCCCCGCCCCCCGTCTACGGGACCCCGGCTCCGCCGCTGAACCCGGCCGACGAGAAGACCTGGGCGATCGTCACGCACGTGACCGGCATCTTCTTCAGCTTCCTGCCCTCGCTGATCGTCTTCCTGGTCTTCAAGGGGCGCGGACCGTTCCTCGAGGCGCACGCCAGGACGGCCCTCAACTTCCACCTGACGACGCTGATCGCCTACGTCGCCGGGACGATCCTGTCCTTCGTGCTCGTCGGCTTCATCGTGTTCCTGGTCGTGCCGATCCTGGTGATCGTCTTCGCGATCATCGCCTCGGTGCGCGCCAGCGCGGGCGAGTACTACACGTACCCGCTCAGCATCCCGTTCTTCAAGTAGCCGCGGCACCGGGGCGGCCGTTCGCGGGCCGCCCCGGGACCCGGCCTCAGCCGTCGGTGAGCCGGCGCACGACCGCGTCGGCCAGCAGACGGCCGCGCAGGGTCAGCACGATCCGCCCGCGGAGCGCCGCCCGGCCGTCGACGAGGCCGTCGGCGATGAGCCCCGCCACCTCGCTGCGCCGACCGGCGTCGATCGAGTCGATCGGCAGCCCGTCCGCCAGGCGCGAGCGCAGCAGCACGTCCTCCACCCGCCGCGTGCCCGCGTCGAGGGTCTCCCGCCCGGCAGCGGGCGAGGCTCCGGCGCTCAGCCGGTCGGCGTAGGCCGCCGGGTGCTTCACGTTCCACCAGCGCACGCCCCCGACGTGGCTGTGCGCGCCGGGACCGACGCCCCACCAGTCGTGGCCGAGCCAGTACGAGAGGTTGTGCCGGGAGCGGTGCGCGTCGTCGCGCGCCCAGTTGCTGACCTCGTACCAGGAGTACCCGGCCGCGGCCAGGCGCGCGTCGGCGAGCTCGTACATGTCGGCGGTGAGGTCGTCGTCGGGGGTCGCGACCTCGCCGCGGCGGATCTGCCGGGCGAGCTTCGTGCCGTCCTCCACGATCAGGGCGTAGGCCGAGAGGTGGTCCGGCCGGTTGGCCAGCGCGGAGTCGAGCGACCGCTCCCAGTCGGCCAGGGACTCCCCCGGCGTGCCGTAGATGAGGTCGAGGCTGACCTGCAGGCCGGCCTCCCGCGCCCACTCGACCACGAGCGGGACCCTCTCCGGGTCGTGGGTGCGCTCGAGCGTGGCGAGGACGTGCGGCACGGCCGACTGCATGCCGAAGCTGACGCGGGTGAATCCCGCCTCGGCCAGCGCGCGGAGGTAGGCGGCGTCGACGGAGTCGGGGTTCGCCTCGGTGGTGATCTCGGCGTCGGGCGCGACCCCGAAGTGGGTGCGGAGGCCGTCCAGCATCCGCACCAGGTCGCCGGCGGGCAGCAGCGTGGGCGTACCGCCGCCGAAGAAGACCGTGCGGGCGGGGCGCCGGGGCAGGCCCGCGCGCTCGAGCACCTCGGCGCCGAGAGCCATCTCGGTGATCGCCTCGTCGGCGTAGTCCTGCTGCCTCGCTCCGCGGAGCTCGGTCGCCGTGTAGGTGTTGAAGTCGCAGTAGCCGCAGCGGACCCGGCAGAACGGCACGTGCACGTAGAGGCCGAGGTCGCGCTGCTCCACGCCGTCGACGACGGACGCGGGCAGTCCGCCGTCGAGCGGAGCAGGATCGGCGATCGGGAGGGCGCTCCCCACGTCAGCTGACGCGCGCCGGCAGCAGCGCGCGCAGGTACTTGGCCACTTGGCGCTTCTGCACGGCGCGCAGCACCGGCGCGCCCAGGCGGTAGAGGCGGGTGGAGGGACGCGAGAAGACCCGGATGACGAGCCAGACCGAGTCGTCCGCGCGCTTCTCGACGACGAAGGACTCCTCGCCGCTCTCGGGGTGGCCCTCGAGAGTGCCGTAGGCGAAGCCGACCTGGTCGGGCTCGTCGACGACGTAGACCACGCGCACCGGGGCGTCGAAGACGCGGCCGAGCAGTGTCACGCGGAGCACGGCGGTCACGCCCGCGGTGATGTAGGGGGTGCCGTCGGGAGCGAAGTGCTCCTCCGTCGGCCGGCTGACGAGGTCGATCGGGGTGCCCGCGGCGTCGAAGTTGACTCCGGTGTACTGCACGCCGCTGCCGCTGGTGATGTCGGTCACCTCGATGCCGCTGCCGCGCTGCACGCCCCACGTCATCAGGGAGGCGGTGGTGATGGCGAAGCGCTCGTCGCCCGAGCCGAGCCGGGCCTCGAAGCGCTCGGCCGTGAAGCCGTCCGGCGGGTACTCGAGCAGGTCGGGGGCCAGCGTGCCGCCGACGGCCGCGTAGGTGACCTGCGGCTGGCCCTCGAAGTTGGAGCGGCGGATGCTCACGTCCCGACCTTCTTCCCGGACTCCTCGAGCGCGGCGCGCGTCGAGTCCGCGTGCCGGGTGGTGCTGTCCATCCGACCCAGCGTATCCGACCGTCGCCGCCCCGAGCCGGGAACGACGGAGGGCCCTCCCCCGCCGGAGCGGGAGGAGGGCCCTCGTCGTGGTGCGGGTCGGGTCAGCTGCAGGGAGTCAGCTTCGCCACGGCGTCCGAGAGGGTGCCGGTGCCGCCGAGGAGGACGACGCGCGTCGCTCCGCCGGCCTTGATGTCGTTCAGCACCGCGGTGGGCACGCAGGTCGGCGGCACGGCGAACAGCGGGCTGTTCGCGTAGCCGGCGGCCGTCGCTCCGGCGAGCGCGTCCGGGAAGTTCTCACCGGTCGCCAGGAACACCGTCTTCGCCGTGCGGAAGGCCGCGCGGTTCAGCTGCTCGGAGGTGTCGTAGCGGTCGGTGCCGCCGATGCGGGTGATCGCCGGCCCGGTGAGCGAGCCCTGGATCCCGGCGCTGACGGACAGCTCGGATCCCGCGATGGTGAGGGTCGAGACGCGCAGGCGCGAGACGATCGTCTTGGTGACGGCGTCGGCCTCCGGCAGTCCGCCGTTGACCAGGATGACCGGCGCGTCGACCGAGCCGGCCGCGGCGCTGGCGCCGAGCGCGTCCGGGAACTTCTCGCCCGTCGCCAGCCACGCCTTGGACGATCCGCCGCCGAACGCGTACTGGATGATCTGGCGCGACGTGTCGTACCGGTCGACACCGCCGATGCGGATGATGTTGCCGTTCGCGTAGCCGGCCAGCTCACTGCCGAGGCCGTCGCTGACACTGAGCGCGGAGCCGACGACGACGATCCGCTGCGGAGCGAGGCGGGTCAGCTCGTCGCGGACGACCTGGCTCATCGAGTCCCGGTCGACCAGGAGGAGCGGGCCTCCCTGCTTCGCTGCGGCCGGTCCGGCGCTCAGGGCGTCGGGGAAGTTCGCGCCGGTGGCGATGTAGACCACGGGGACGCCGGGAGTGGTGAAGAGCGACTTCGAGATCTCGACGGCCGTGCCCTGGCGGTCGGTGCCCGCGAGGCGGGTCACCGTGGGACCGGTGCCCGGAGTCGGCTCGGTGGTCGGCGGAGTCGTCGATGCGACGACCTTCAGCGGGACCCGGACGACGAAGGCGGATTCGGCCGGCTGCTCGACGCCCGTGCCGGCTCCGGTGACGCGGATGGAGGGCGCGCCCGTGAGGGAGGTGTCGCTGAAGTTGAGGTACCGGTCGTAGAAGTCCTGATTGGGCTTCACCGCGACCGAGGAGCCGTCGTCGAGGACCCTCACCGTGGCGGTGAGCGCCGGAGCGCCGTCCGTTCCGGCAGTGGCCTTGACGGAGGAGCCGAAGAAGCCGGGCACGCCGGATTCGATGACGACGACATCACCGGCGCCCGCGTCGGTCAGGCTCCCGCCGCCCGCCCAGAACACGCCGCCGTGGCGGGTCGAGGTCGGGGTGGTCGCGGACAGGTCGACGGCGGCCGTGTCCTCACCGCTCGCCGGAGCGACAGTGAGCCCGGCGGTCACGCGGAGGTCGAAGCCCGCCGTCGAGGCGAGCCCGGCCGGCACGTACGCGTCCGCGGCCTCCTCCGCCTCGGCGGTGAGGTCGAGCCTCACGGCCGGCTGCTCGAACGAGCCGACCGAGCGCCCGAGCGGGACCTCGAAGGAGTTGGTGGCCGGGTCGACAGGGGAGGATCCGGAGACGAAGGCGGCTTCGCCGGTGCCGAGACGCCAATCCACCGTCGCGTAGCCCGGGTGCGACCACTCGGTGAACCCGGCGGACGCGCTCGCGGCGGGGAGCTCGACGGTGATCGTCTCCGCGTCGGAGGAGACGGACAGCCCCTTCTCGACGGCGAACTGGTCGGTGTCCTCCCACGCGTAAGGCGCGGGCGACGCCTGCACCTCACGGGTCGCGGCCGAGGCGGGTGCGGCGGCGACGAGCGTCCCCGCTGTCACGGCCGCGACGCCCAGGAGCGCCGCCCCCGATCTGATCCAGTGCTTCCTCGTGCGTGCAGAGCTCACGGACTTCCCCCTTGATCGTGATGGGAGGACCGACCGTCGACGCTCCGGCCCCCGAGCGGATCGTCCTCGATCCGCAGCCGCGTCCAGCGCTCGAAAGCTACCCGTGACCCGTTGAGGACCGCAATCCCCGTCAACTCGACGTCCCGGACGGGGGGTAGGCAACATGGCGACAGGCGCACACGGAATTCAACGACACAATACCAACAGAACAGCAGCCGATGAGCAGGTAACGCCACCTCACTTCGACTTATGCCAAAACCAAATTCTGCATGGACGTACGGCACCGTCTTCGTCGGGAATCAGGCCGTCAATCCAAACACTTCCACCAGCCCTGGTGTCGCCACCTCGACCGCCATAGCGGACAATCTCCGAAGCGTCAGCACAGATGACGCCGAAAAGGCCCGCGGGCGTCTTTGGAGATACTGCAAACCGCCAAGGCTCATCATAGATTTTCACAAGGACAGCCCACTGCGGCCTCGAGTAGTAACTGTTTCCTGACAAGAACTGTGATAACGTCCACGGATCTTCCGCGCGATAGTCACCTGCGGTTGAGTTCCCCTGAAAATCCTTGACTAGCCACGCATGGAGCAAGTCCAACGCACCGGACTCTGAAACGCGCGCTTTAAACCGTTCAACTTCAAGATCAAGGCCAGTCACCGGATCTCGCTCCAGGTGAAAGCCCACTCGACGCCACCCGCCACTCACCAATTTCTTGTAGCGTCGCCGGTGCCAGAAGGGCACCAATCTCCCTTCAAGTCGAATTGCTGCATCAACTGAGAATAGTAACTTAGCAATAAGTTCTAATGTACGGACTCGTTGATCGAGCGCTGCTTGATTAACGGCTCCAGAAGACGGATGTGCAAGATCCATCAGTCGAGTTGCATGATAATTGAAAGTTGCCGCGCGAACAAGGATCCGCTGACTTCCACTCGTCTGCAAATGCCTCGTAGCCGTGAGAAGATTGGTAAGTTTTTCCGAGTTGTAAGCCAAGGATTCGTCTAACCCGACAAAGTTGGCCGTATGAAGCGCTTTGTCAAGCGGGCCTCCCGCAACGGCATCAGCGAAACCGTGAAGAGCATCAATATACTCTTCATTAGCCCTGCCCTGAACTTCGCGCAGCCAGGACAAGCGGTCTCTTCTGGAGCTGAGCACACTCGAGATTATGGCCGTAACTAAAGTTGCGACAGCTCCGACGGCTGCGACAAGCAGTGCCGCCGTCTGCACATATGTCCAAGAATCATTTGGGCTCACAATCTAGAATCTACCCAATTCAACGCCGTCGCGCTAGAGCTTGTCAGACACAGCCACCCAATACCGCTGTGGGACGAATATCACTAGCACGCCAAGAGTTACGCGTAGGAGCTTCCAATAAACTTCCCAGGGGCGCAATATAGACGCATTGGAGATTGACCGCTTGACCTAAAGGCTAGAAGCTGATTGTTGTCCCCAGGAATTACCGTCAACAGACTAAATAGACGAAATCGTCGATACGTCGGAACTTCTGCTACTTCTTGTCCTTGGTCTCCACGTCGCCGGAGAGCGCGGCGATGAACGCCTCCTGGGGGACCTCGACGCGGCCGACCATCTTCATCCGCTTCTTGCCCTCCTTCTGCTTCTCGAGAAGCTTGCGCTTGCGGGTGATGTCGCCGCCGTAGCACTTGGCCAGGACGTCCTTGCGCATCGCGCTGATCGACTCGCGGGCGATGATCCGGGCGCCGATAGCGGCCTGGATCGGCACCTCGAACTGCTGCCGCGGGATCAGCTTGCGCAGGCGCCCCGTCATCAGCACGCCGTAGGCGTAGGCCTTCTCGCGGTGCACGATCGCGCTGAACGCGTCGACCTGCTCGCCCTGCAGCAGGATGTCGACCTTCACCAGGTCGGCCTCCTGCGAGCCGGCGGGCTCGTAGTCGAGCGAGGCGTAGCCGGCGGTCTTCGACTTGAGGTTGTCGAAGAAGTCGAAGACGATCTCGCCGAGGGGCATGTGGTAGCGGATCTCGACCCGGTCCTCGCCCAGGTACTCCATGCCGATCAGGGTCCCTCGGCGGCTCTGGCAGAGCTCCATGATCGTGCCGACGTAGTCCTTCGGCGCGAGGATCGCGGCCTTGACGATCGGCTCCGTGACGGCGGCGATCTTACCGACGGGGAACTCGCTCGGGTTCGTGACGGTGACGGTCTTCTTGTCCTCCGTCGAGACCTCGTAGATGACCGAGGGCGCCGTGGTGATGAGGTCGAGACCGAACTCGCGCTGCAGGCGCTCGGTGATGATCTCGAGGTGCAGGAGGCCGAGGAAGCCGCAGCGGAAGCCGAAGCCGAGCGCCACCGACGTCTCGGGCTCGTACACGAGCGCCGCGTCCGAGAGCTTGAGCTTGTCGAGGGCCTCGCGCAGGTCCGGGTAGTCGCTGCCGTCGATCGGGTACAGGCCCGAGAAGACCATCGGGAGCGGCTCGGTGTAGCCGGGCAGCGCCTGCGTCGCGGGCTTGGACGCGGTGGTGACGGTGTCGCCGACCTTCGACTGGCGGACGTCCTTCACACCGGTGATCAGGTAGCCCACCTCGCCGACCGCGAGACCCTGCGTCGCGACGGGCTCGGGGCTCGACACGCCGATCTCGAGGATCTCGTGAGTGGCGCGGGTCGACATCATCTGGATCTTCTCGCGCGGCGAGAGCTTGCCGTCGATCATGCGGACGTAGGTGACGACGCCGCGGTAGGCGTCGTACACGGAGTCGAAGATCATGGCGCGCGCAGGGGCGGAGGGGTCGCCGACGGGCGGCGGGATGAGCTCGGTCACGCGGTCGAGCAGCGCCTCGACGCCCATGCCGGTCTTGCCGGAGACGCGGAGGACGTCGTCCGGGTCGCCGCCGATGAGGCTCGCGAGCTCCTTCGCGTACTTCTCGGGGTCGGCGGCCGGCAGGTCGATCTTGTTCAGGACCGGGATGATCGTGAGGTCGTTCTCGAGCGCGAGGTAGAGGTTCGCGAGCGTCTGGGCCTCGATGCCCTGCGCCGCGTCGACCAGGAGGATCGCGCCCTCGCACGCCGCCAGCGAGCGGCTCACCTCGTAGGAGAAGTCCACGTGGCCCGGAGTGTCGATCATGTTCAGGGCGAACGTGCGCCCGTCGCGCTCCCACGGCATCCGCACGGCCTGCGACTTGATCGTGATGCCGCGCTCGCGCTCGATGTCCATGCGATCGAGGTACTGCGCGCGCATCGCCCGGTCCTCGACGACACCCGTGATGCCGAGCATCCGGTCGGCGAGGGTGGACTTGCCGTGGTCGATGTGGGCGATGATGCAGAAGTTGCGGATGGACGCCGGATCGGTCGCGGCGGGCTCGAGCCCGGTGTGTGCACGTGGAGACATCGTGGGACCAGTGTCCCATGCCCGGCGGCGGGGGCCGGGACCGGCCGCTAGAGATCGAGTCCGTAGGTGCGGGTGGGCTCGACCCCGGGCGGGTTCTCGCGCTCGCCGAGACGGACGAAGCCCATGCTCTCGTAGAGGGCGTGCGCGGTGGTCATCAGCGTGCCGCTGTTCATCACGACCCGCTGGAGGCCCCGCTCGACGGCGAGCATCACGACGAACTCGGTGAGCAGCCGCCCGAGGCCCCGCCCGCGGGCCTCCGGGGCGACGGCGAGCAGTCGCCAGTCCAGCTCGCCGGGCCGGCCGAGCTCGTAGAGGTTCGCGCCCGGGCGCGCCGTGGTGACGGTGGCGAGGATCCGCCCGTCGCCCTCGACGGCGACCCAGACCTCGCCCTCGACGTCGTGCCGGGCGACCGCGGCGACGTCGGCGGCGTACTCCTCCCCCAGCTCGTAGTCGTGGGCGTAGGCGGCGAGCCGGAGGCGCGAGACCTCGTCGTACTCCTCCGCCCGGACGCGCCGGACCAGCACCTCGGCGGCGCTCATCCGCGCACCGGGGCCGGGAGGGCGCGGAGCCCGTGCTCGAGCGCGGCGGGATCCGCGGCGAGGCAGACGCGGATCCAGCCCTCGCCGGTGCGGCCGAAGGCGCTGCCGGGCGCGACGGCGACGAGGGTCTCGAGGAGGAAGGACTCGACCCACGAGGCGACGTCCCCGCCGGTCGCGTGCGCCATGTCGATCCACAGGTAGAATGCGCCCTCGGGCTCGCGGTAGGCGATCCCCCGCTCGTCGAGCACGCCCGTCGCGAGCCGCAGGTTGGCGAGGTAGTGGTCGGAGGCGGAGGCCACCGCGTCCTGCGGCCCGGTCAGAGCGGCGAGGGCGGCGCGCTGGTCCGGAGTGGCGACGCAGCTGATCGCCGCCTCCTGCACCGTGACCATGATCGACGTGAAGCCCGGAGGCGTCACGAGGTAGCCGACGCGGACGCCGGTCATCGCGTACGTCTTCGAGAAGGAGAAGACGCTGAGGACGCGGTCGGCGTCGTCCCCGCGCTCCTGGGCGATCGCCGCGAGGCTCACGTGCGGGCGCCCGTAGGTGAAGTACTCGTAGACCTCGTCGCTGAGCACCCACAGGTCGTGGCGCCGGGCGATGTCGAGCAGGCGCTCGAGGACCTCCCTCGGGAACACCACGCCGAGCGGGTTGGACGGGCTGTTGACGATCAGGACGCGGGTCCGGTCGGTGATCAGGCGCTCGACCTCGTCGGGATCGGGGAGGAAGGCGTTCTCGGCGCGCAGCGTGTACGGCACGGGCACGGCGCCGATGGTCCGCGCATTGGTCGTGAAGACGGTGTAGCCCGGGTCGGGGATGAGCACCTCGTCGCCGGGTCCGAGCAGGAGCGTCATCGCCTGGTGCAGCGCCTGCGTGGCGCCGACGGTCACCCAGACCTGCTCGACGTCGGCCTCGATGCCGTTGTCGCGCGCCAGCTTCTCCACGATCGCCCGCCGCAGCTCGGGGACGCCGCCGTTCGGCCCGTAGCGGGTGTCGTCGGCCGCCCACGCCGCCCGGGCCGCCTCGATGATGTGCGGCGCGGTCGGCACGTCGGGCTCGCCCACCGCGAGGAGGGTGACTCCGTCGAGCCGCAGCGCGATCTCGAACAGGTGGCGGATGCCCGAGGGCGGCACCGCGGAGAGGTGATCGGCGAGACGGGGCACCGGCGTCACGTTACCGGCGGCCCCAAGGCGCGAGACGCCACTGCGCTCCGCATCCCCCGGCGTGTCGCCCCGGCGGCCTCGACGCGGACGGCGGTGCACCCGCGGGCGCGGCGCGGTTGAAGGGTGACGACGGGTGCGCTAAAGTTCCTTGTTGGCTTGCGCTCCCCCTCCGGACACCCGGCAGGCGTGGAGTGATCAGAAGCCGGCGACCTCCAGTCGCACCGCAGGGCGTTCAGACGCCCGCGGAAGGGGCACTCCGTCGAGTAGCCGGCTGCACACACGCACATCCGAGAAGAAGGTAATCCACGTGGCAAACATCAAGTCGCAGATCAAGCGCAACCTCACCAACAAGAAGGCGAACGAGCGCAACAAGGCCGTCAAGAGCGAGCTGAAGACCGCCATCCGCTCGGTCCACACCGCCATCGCCGCCGGCGACACCGAGAAGGCCGGCACCGCCCTCGCCTTCGCCGCCAAGAAGCTCGACAAGGCCGCCAGCAAGGGCGTCATCCACAAGAACCAGGCCGCGAACCGCAAGTCTGCCATCGCGAAGCAGGTCGCCGCGCTGTAGTACTGCGCGAAGCTGCAACGACGAAGGGTCCGGCCTCTGGCCGGGCCCTTCGTCGTTGCAGCTTCGCGGTCGACGGGCTCCTCGTTCCTCGTCGCCCGTCGCGCGGTCGGCATCCAGGGGTGGTCGCGGTGGGAGGAGCGTCCTGCGTTCCGGGTACGACGATCCGCTCGCACGCGGATCGCCGGTGACCCTGCGAGGTGATTGTCCGACTCTTCATCGGCCGCGGCGCGGTCGGCTTCGGCGGAGGGGCGCGGTGGGAGGAGCGTCCTGCGGTCCGGGGACGACCCTGCGAGGGAAGGCGAGTAGCCGCGAAGCGGCGTGTGGAGACCCGCCGGTGACGAGGTCGAAGCGGATCGGGAGAGCAGGGCTCCGAGGCGGGTCAGAGGCCCCGGGCGGAGACGACGGAGACCATGCGCTCGAGGGCGTAGACGGGGTCGCGGGTGGCGCCCTTCACGTTGGCGTCGGCGTCGGCGACCGTCAGGATCGCGGTGCCGAGGCCCTCGCCGGTCCAGCCCTGCAGGTCGCGCCGGGCCCGGTCCACCTGCCACGGAGCGAGGCCCAGACGCGAGGCGACCTGGCCCGAGCCCTCGCGCGAGCCGGCGACCTTCGCCATCGTGCGGAGCTTGCTCGCGAACGCGGCGACGATCGGGACCGGATCGGCGCCGGAGGCGAGGGCGTGGCGGAGCCCGAGCAGCGCTTCGCCGTGACGGCCCGCGATCGCGGAGTCGGCGACGGTGAAGGCCGTCGTCTCGACACGGCCGCCGTAGTACTTGGCGACGGTCGCCTCGGTGATCTCGCCGGTGACGTCGGACAGCAGCTGCTGGCACGCCGACGCGAGCTCGTCGAGGTCGTCGGAGAACGCCGACACCAGAGCGCGGACGGCGCCGGTGGTCGCCGTGCGGCCCGCCGTTCGGAACTCGGCGATCGCGAAGTCGACCTTGTCGCTCTCGCGCTTGAGCTCGGCGCAGACGATCTCGATGCCGCCGCCCGTGCCCGAGCGGATCGCGTCGAGGAGCTTCTTGCCCCGGTTGCCGCCGCCGTGGCGGAGCACCAGGGTCGCCCCGTCCGCGGGCGCCGAGAGGTAGTCGAGGGTCTCGAGGAGGAACGCGTCCGTGCACTTCTCGACGTTCGAGACGCGGATGAGGCGGGGCTCGTCGAAGAGGGACGGGCTCGCGAGGGTCAGCAGCTCCCCCGGCGCGTAGCCGCCGGCATCGATGTCGCTGACCTCGAGACTCGGATCCTCGGCGCGGAGGAACTCGCGGAGGAAGCGCAGCGCGCGGTCGGCCAGGAACTGCTCCGGGCCGGTGATCAGCACGATCGGCGCCGGCCGGGTCTGGTTCCAGGCGAGCTGCGGGATCGCCGCCTTCGAGGGCGCTGCCTTCGCGCGCGCCGGGGCCCTGCCTGCCATGCCGTGTCCTTCCGTGCCGCGCCCGTCCGAGCGCCCTCCACCCTACGGCCCGCTCACGGCGCCCCGAGGCCGCCGCGGGCGCCGTCGCGCCGCTCGACCAGACCGCGATCCCGTCGCTGCGGGACGCGAGCACGACCGTACCCTCGACATCCGACCTCAGCGCCTCGACCCCGCGCTCGGCCAGGAGGGCGAGGAGCGACGGATTCGGATGCCCGTAGTCGTTCTCCGCTCCGACGGAGATCAGTCCGACGCCCGCGCCGAGCGCCTCGTAGAGCGCGGGCGACTGGTCGGCGGAGCCGTGGTGCGCGACCTTGACCACGTCGACCCGGCCGACCGGCAGCCGGGAGACGCGCCCCTGCTCCTGCTCGCCGAGATCCCCCAGCAGCGCGACGGAGAGGGGGCCGCCGCGGGCGTCCGGGCCGATGTCGACACGGAGGGTCACGCTCGCCTCGTTCCCCCGCAGCGCGCTCCGGCGCTCCGGCCACTCGACCCGCCAGCGCAGGGAGCCGAGAGAGCCGCTGTCGCCGCGGACCGCCTCCTGCAGTGCGACCCCCGCGCCGGTGAGCGCCGCCCGGTCGCGCTCGTCGTCCAGGCTCGCGGCGGGTCCGACGAGCGCGGCGTCGGTCCGTCCGAGGACGGCCTGGAACCCGCCGACGTGGTCGAGGTCGTAGTGCGTGAGCACCAGCAGCGGGATCCGGTCCACTCCCATCAGGCGGAGGCAGGCGTCGAGCGGGGCGGGCTCGGGCCCCGTGTCGACGAGCAGCACCCCCGCGTCTCCACGGAGGAGGACCGCGTCGCCCTGCCCGACGTCGCACATCGCGACGCGCCAGTCCTCGGGCACCGAGGCCGCGCGGAGGAGCGGCGTGGCGACGGTGGTGCCGCCGGCGGCCGCGATCGCGCACGCCAGACCGACGGCGGCGATCCGGCGCACGCGCGCGAGCCGCGGCGACTGCGTGACCAGCACGAGGGCGAGCAGGGTCAGGACGGTGAGTGCGAGCGCTCCTCCCACTCCCGGCCACCAGGCGATCCTCGGGGCGGGCCACGCGTCGACGGCGCGAGCGATCGAGGCGATCCACCAGGCGGGGACGGCGGCGAGACGGATCGCCGCGTCGGCGGCTCCGGGCCACCACGGAGCGAGCATGCAGCCGATGAGCCCGAGCCCGGTCGCGGCGGGTGCCGCGGGCTCGGCGAGCAGGTTGGCGAGCACTCCGTACACCGGCACCGACGGGTCAACGAGCAGCAGCACGGGCTGGCAGGCGAGCTGCGCCGCGGTCGGCACCGCGAGCACCAGGGCGAGAGGCCGGGGCAGCACTCGGCCGAGGGCGCCCGCGATCGGCTCGGCGAGCAGCAGGAGTCCGGCGGTGGCGAGGACGGACAGCACGAAGCCGAGCCTCCCCGCGATCGAGGGGTCGGCGGCCACGAGCAGGACGACGGTCGCGAGCAGGGCGGGCACCGCCGCTCCGGAGCGCCGCCCGAGCCGCGCGAGGAGGACCACCGTCGCCATCACCGCGGCCCGCACCACGCTCGGCTCGGGGGTCACCAGCACGACGAAGGCGGCGAGCAGGGCGAGGGCGGCGACGGTCCGGAGGCGGCGCCCGGCGCCGAGGAGCGCCGCGATCGTCCAGCCGGCGACCACCACCACGGCGCAGTTGGCGCCGGACACGGCGGTCAGGTGGGTGAGCGACGCGGTGCGCATCACCTCCTCGAGTCCCGCATCGAGCGCGGACGTGTCGCCGGTCGCGAGGCCCGGAAGCAGCCCCGCGACGTCGCCGCCGACCACCGCCGCGCGCTCGAGGAAGCGCGAGCGCAGCACTTCCGCGACGGCCGCCGCTCCCCCGGGACCGCGCCGGTCCAGGACGGACGCCGCCCTCAGCATCGTCGCCTCGCCGACAGGCGCCTCCTTCACCCCGGCGCGCGCCTGCAGGTCGAGCTCGGCGCCCACCGGCAGCCGGCCGCCGGGATCGGCGAGCAGCACACGGACGGGGGCCGCGGTCGACGCGTCCCCCACCCGCAGCGCCGTCGCCTCGAACCACACACCTCCGGTGGCGAGCGGACGGGCACCCGTGTCGACGCGGACGGTGACCGGGTTGAGGGCGCGGTCCTCCTGGGCCTCCCGCAGCGACGCGGGGTGGTCACCGGCTGCCACGGCGACCACGGAGGTGAGGGCGAGGGCGGCACCCGCGCCCGCGACGAGCACCGCTCCGATCAGCTGTCCGCCGAGCACGCGCCGGAGCAGGACGCACGCCGCCCCGAGGAGCATCCAGCCCGCGGCGCACCACACGAGGCCCCCGTCGAGCACCGCCGCGACCGGCAGCATCCCGGCCGCCCACGCCGTGGTCCACGCGGCCACCGCCGCCGGCAGGAGCCGCAGGTCCGCCGCCCGCACGCTCCTCACGGCGCGACCTGGTCGCGGAACGCCGCGAGCGTCTTCTCGCCGATCCCGGGGACCTCGAGCAGCTGGTCGACGGAGGAGAACGGGCCGTTCGCCTCCCGGTGGGCGACGATCTTCTTCGCGGTCGCCGGGCCGATCTCGGGCAGCTCCTCCAGCTGGGCGGCCGTCGCCGTGCTCAGGCTCAGCACGGATCCGGCCGCGGAGGCTCCTCCCGGAGCGGATCCGCTCGGAGCCGCTCCCGCCGCGGCCGGCGCCGCTCCCACGGCCGGCACGACGATCTGCTCGCCGTCGACGAGCCTCCGGGCCAGGTTGACCGCCGCGCGCTCCGCCGACTCCTGGAACCCTCCGGCGGCGGCGACCGCGTCCGCCACCCGCGCCTCGGGCGACAGGACGTACAGCCCCGGGGAGGCGACCTCGCCGGCCACGTGCACGTACAGCGACTCGGCCGCCGCGGCAGCGGGCGCGCTCGTCGCCACGGCGGGCTCCAGGACCCGCTCGTGACCGCTCGACCGCGCTCCCGCGAGCAGCACCGCGACGACCGCGGCGCCGATCACGAGCACGACCGCCGCTCCCACCCCCACCCGCCAGCGCGGGCGGGCGCGCCGGGGGCGCAGCAGCGCTGTCAGCTGCTCGTCGTCCGTGGTCTCTGGCATCCGCCGACGGTAGGACCCGCGTCGAGGTCCGGAGCGGCCGCCGACGCCGATCCGGGGAGAGCCCGCAGGATCGCCTCCCTGTGGAGGAGAGGGCAGCACCGGCGCTGAGCGCACGACGGGGCCCCTCCCACGAGAGGAGGAGCCCCGTCGGGACGGATCAGCGGCTAGACCGCCTTCGTCACCAGGTTCACCAGGCGCGGCGCCCGCACGATCGCCTTCACGACCTCGCGGCCGACGAGAGCCCGCGCGACGCCGGCAGTGGCCCGCGCCTTCTCCTCGAGCTCGTCGGAGGAGATCTTCGGCGAGACCTCGAGCCGGTCGCGGACCTTGCCGTCGACCTGCAGGATCGCCGTGACCTTCTCCTCCACCAGGAGCGACGGGTCGGCCTTGCGCCACAGCGCGTGCGCGACGGTGCCCTCGTAGCCCAGGCGGTGCCACATGTCCTCGGCCGTGTACGGCGCGAACAGGTTGAGTGCCATCGCGACCACCTCGACCGCCTCGCGGACCGCGGGGTCCCCGGCTCCGGCGCCCGAGTCGACGACCTTGCGGGTCGCGTTGACGAGCTCCATCAGCCGCGCGACCACGACGTTGAACTTGAACGCCTCGATCAGCGACGGGGACTCCGCGAGGAAGCGGTGGGTCTGACGGCGCAGAGCCGCGTCACCCGTCCTCCACTCGACGTCGGGCTTCGAGGTGACGTCCTTCGCCAGGCGCCAGGCGCGGGCCAGGAACTTCGCGCTGCCGCCGGGCGAGACGTCGGCCCAGTCGATGTCGTCCTCCGGCGGGCCGGCGAACGCCATCGTCAGGCGCACCGCGTCGACGCCGAACTCGTCCAGCTGGTCCGACAGGCGGACGATGTTGCCCTTCGACTTCGACATCGCCGCGCCGTCCATCTGCACCATGCCCTGGTTGAGCAGCGCCGTGAACGGCTCCGTGAACGACACGTAGCCCAGGTCGAACAGCACCTTGGTGATGAAGCGCGCGTACAGCAGGTGCAGGATCGCGTGCGTCACGCCTCCGACGTACTGGTCGACGGGCGCCCACTTCTCGGCGAGCTTCGGATCGAAGGCCTGCGTGTCGTCCTTCGGCGAGAGGAAGCGGAGGAAGTACCACGAGGAGTCGACGAAGGTGTCCATCGTGTCCGGGTCGCGGCGCGCGGGCGAGCCGTCCACCGGGTGAGGCACGTTCACCCAGTCCTCCGCCGCCCCGAGCGGCGACGAGCCCTTCGGCTGCAGGTCGAGGCCGTCGGTGGAGGGCAGGACGACGGGCAGCTGGTCCTCGGGCACCGGCACGAGCTCGCCGTCGGCTCCGTGGATGATCGGGATGGGGGTGCCCCAGTAGCGCTGCCGCGAGATCAGCCAGTCGCGCAGGCGGTAGTTCTTGGCCGAGCGGCCGCGGCCGCGCTCCTCGAGCATCCTGATGACGCGCTCGATGGCGGTGCGCTTGGACAGCCCGTCGAGCGGCCCGGAGTTGATCAGGCGGCCGTCGCCGGTCAGCGCCTCGCCGGTCGTGGCCGGGTCGAGCGAGTACTCCTTCTCGAGCGCGGCCAGCTCCTCCGGGTCCTCCGGGATGACCGGGATCGCGCCGGTGACCGAGGCGGTGGTGTCGACGACCACTCGCACGGGCAGGTCGAACGCGCGGGCGAAGTCGAGGTCGCGCTGGTCGTGCGCGGGCACGGCCATGACGGCCCCGTGGCCGTAGTCGGAGAGGACGTAGTCGGCGGCCCAGATCGGCAGCCGCTCGCCGTTCACGGGGTTCACCGCGTAGCGGCCGAGGAACACGCCGGTCTTGGGGCGGTCGGCGGTCAGGCGCTCGATCTCGCTCGACTTCTGCACCGTCTCGAGGTAGCTGCGGAACGCGTCGCGGATCGCGGGCTCGGAGCCCTCGACCAGCTCGGAGGCGAGGTCGGAGTCGGGCGCGACGACCATGAAGGTCGCCCCGTAGAGCGTGTCGGGTCGCGTCGTGAAGACGGTGACGCGCTCGTCGCGGCCCTCGATCTCGAACTCGACGTCGGCGCCGATGGAGCGGCCGATCCAGTTGCGCTGCATGGCGATGACCTTCGACGGCCAGGAGCCCTCGAGCTGGTTCAGGTCGTCGAGGAGGCGGTCGGCGTAGTCGGTGATCTTGAAGTACCACTGCGTGAGCTTCTTCTTGACCACGACCGCGCCGGAGCGCTCGGAGGTGCCGTCCGCCAGGACCTGCTCGTTCGCCAGGACCGTCTGGTCCACCGGGTCCCAGTTGACCCAGCTGTCCTTGCGGTAGGCGAGGCCCTTCTCGTACATCTTGAGGAACAGCCACTGGTTCCACTTGTAGTACTCGGGGTCGGAGGTGTGCAGCACGCGGTCCCAGTCGAAGGACGCGGCGTAGCGCTTCATCGAGCGCTTCTGCTGCTCGATGTTGTCGTAGGTCCAGGTGACCGGGTTCAGTCCGCGCTTGATCGCGGCGTTCTCGGCGGGCAGGCCGAAGCTGTCCCAGCCGATCGGGTGGAGGACGTTGAAGCCCTGCTGGCGCCAGTAGCGCGCGATGACGTCGCCGAGCGCGTACGCCTCGGCGTGGCCCATGTGCAGGTCGCCCGAGGGGTACGGGAACATGTCGAGCACGTACTTGCGGGGGCGCTTGTCGTCGGGGTCGTCCGTCGCGAACGGGCGCGTCTCCTCCCAGATCGGGAGCCACTTCTCCTGGAGCGCTCGGAAGTCGTAGCGCTCCTCGTCGCTCGCGCCGGTCTGCCGGGAGGTGTCTTCTGCCACAGGTGCTTCTCACTTCTGAAGGAGGGGGAGAACGCACACGCGTGGGCGGCTGCGTTCGACCATCAACCCTACTGGCCCGGCGCGCACGGCAGACGAACGCGGCGCCCGCTCACTCCTCGGCGGCGCCCAGCACCGCGAGGAGCGCCCGCGCCTTCAGCCGCGTCTCCTCGACCTCCTCCTCCGGCACCGAGAGCGCGGTGATGCCGCCGCCGGTCCCGAGGCGGGCGCGCTCGCCGTCGAGCACGAGGGTGCGGATCGTCATCGCGAGGTCCAGCGACCCGTCCGAGCCCAGGCGGCCGAAGGCGCCGGAGTAGACGCCGCGGGGGCCGCCCTCCCACTCGCGCAGCAGCTCCACGGCCCGGCGCTTGGGCGCTCCCGTCATCGAGCCGGCCGGGAAGAGGGCCGCGACGAGCTCGGCGATCCCCACGCCGGGCGCCCGGCGTGCCGAGACCTCGCTGACCAGCTGGTGGACGTGCGGGTAGCTCTCCACCTCGAGCAGGCGGTCGACGACGACGGAGCCGGGGGCGGCGATCCGGGCGAGGTCGTTGCGGACGAGGTCCACGATCATCACGTTCTCGGCCCGCTCCTTCACACTCGAGACGAGCTCGTCCCGGAGCGCTCGGTCCTCGTCGGCGTCCCGCCCCCGGGGGCGCGTCCCCTTGATGGGATGCGTGGCGACGCGTCCGTCGGCGCCGCCGGTGAGGAACCGCTCCGGCGAGGCGCTGACGAGCGCGAGCGGGCCGAGGCGGATCAGCCCGCCGTGATGGCTCGGGCTGGAGCGGCGGAGGCGACGGTACGCCTCGACCGGGTCGAACCGGCCCTCGACGACGATCTCGTCGGTGAGGCAGAGCTGGTAGGCGTCGCCCGCGCGGATGGCCTCCTGGCAGCGGCCGATCAGGGCCGTGTACTCGGCGGCGGAGTGACGGCGGACCGGGACGCCGGCGGGCTCGGGATCCGCGGGATCCGCGGGTGCGGGCGCGCCGACGAGGTCGAGCACGCGGGCGGCGAGCTCCTGCGCGTCTCCCGTGGCGACCAGGCGGACGGTCCGGGCCCCGTGGTCGAACTCGAGCACGGGGTCGCCCCGGAGCAGGGCGAGGGCAGGCGGATCCCCGGGGCCGGTCGGCGCCGTCGGCAGGGACACGGAGGCGGCTCCCGCCTCGTAGGAGATCCAGCCGTAGCGGCCGAGCGCACGGTCGCCCGCGGCGGCCTCGTCGTCGACCGCGGCGAGCGCCGCCGCCACGTCGCCGCCGGCTCCGACGAGGAGCACGTCCTCCCGGGCGCACGCCCCGAGATAGGAGCGGCCGCTCGTCGCTCCTACGCCCGAGTCGAGCCAGAACGACGCCTCGGCCGTGGCGAACAAGGCGTGGTGCACGAGCTCCGGATCGACCCAGGGCAGCTCGATCGAGCGAACGTGCCGATCCTCCGAGACCACTGGGCTAGCGTAGGCGGTCGTGGACGGCGAGCGGGTTCAGGTGTGGGACGGGCGGGCCCTGACGACCGTTCCCGAGCCGCCCGGCGCCTCCCTGGACGCGGCCGACTCCTGGCTGGTCGACGAGGGCCGGGTCCGCGGGCTCGACCTGCACCGCGAGCGCTTCGCCGCCTCCGTCGTGTCGGCGGGCGGGCACCCGGACGTCGAGCCGTTCCTCGACGCCGCGATCGCCGCCCTGCCCCGCGAGGGCCGCTCCTTCCCCCGCGTCGAGCTCTCCGAAGGCGCCCTGCGGCTCCGGCTGCGAGAGGCTCCGCCGACGACCCGCTCCGTCGTGCTGTGGACGAGCCCGGTGGATCCGCGCCGGACCCCCTCCTGGAAGGGCCCGGACATCGCGCGTCTGGCCCTGCTGCGCACGCGCGCGCTGGCCGCGGGAGCGGACGAGGCCGTGCTGCTCGACGCCCAGGGCGCCGTCATCGACGGAGCGAGCAGTGCGATCCTGTGGTGGCTGGGCGACGCGCTGGTCGTGCCCCCGGTGACGAGCACCCGCGTGCGCAGCGTGACGGCCCGCACGGTCTCGGTGCTCGCCGGCGCGCTCGGTGTGGACGTGATCGAGGCCCCGGCCGAGCCGGAGTCGCTGGAGGGCCGCGAGGTCTGGACGGCCAACGCCCTGCACGGTCTGCGGCTGGCGACCGCCTGGGTGGACGGACCGGCGCTCGCCGCGGAGCCGGGCCGCCTGGACGCCTGGCGGAAGCGTCTGGACGCGCTGCGGCGGCCCCTCCCGGCGCTCTGACGCGCGGAGGACCTCAGCTCCCGCGCGTCCCCCAGACGGAGGGCCCCCGTTCCGGTCGCACTCGGGCGTCCGCCGTGCGAGCATCGAGTACCCCCTCTCCCGGCCCCCGCCGGCCACTCGAGAAAGTCCTGCGATGACGCGGCGGACGCTGCTCGCC
>NZ_PSWM01000035.1:0-27473 GCF_002932795.1 Rathayibacter sp. AY1B5 | reverse complement strand
GAGGTGGTCGCGCAGCTCCGCGCCCGCCGCCGTGAGCGGCACCCTCGAGACCAGGATCGTCCCGACGACGGCCGCAATGATCGCGACCAGCATCAGCACGAGCGGGAGCGGGCCGCCGAAGGAGCCGGTCATCAGGAGGATCGCACCCACGAAGGCGGCCATCACTCCCAGCAGCAGCGGCACGAGGACGAGGACGCTCCCGCCGATCGTCCCGGCCTTCTTCAGTCCCGCCTCGGTCACCCGGTTGCCCAGCGCGATCCGGAACTGTCCGACCGCCTTGCCGAACGCCTTGTCCTTGCCCGAGAGCTCGCGCACCGCACCAGGCTCCCGGCCCACGGCGATGTCGAGGAACTCGCGGTCGTCGGAGGCGAGGGGCCGCGGGCGTCCCGCGCGTCGCGTGGGCGTCGTCGCGGGGTCGAGCACCCGCACGGCGTACTCCTGCTTCCGCCCCTCCCCCGTCTCCTCGATGCGCACGAGGCCGCGGACCGCGGCGTCCAGGAGCCCGGCGGCGGGCGCCTTCGCCGTCTTCCGGAGCAGTGCGGCGGAGAGGAACAGCCCCTCCGCGGGCGGGTCGTACTCGGCGACCACGGTCGGCCGGCCCGGAGCGTCGCGGAGCACCGTCCGACGGCGCCGCACCGCGAACCCGAGCCCGATGAGGACCGCGGCGAGGCCGCCCAGCTGCACCCAGGACCAGCCCGAGGCGAGGTAGCGGTCGTCGCGCGGCGTGAAAGTCCCGGGGGCGAAGCCGATCGCCACGGTCACGTTCTCCCCCGGAGCCAGCGACTCCCCTGATGCCGTGACGACCGCGCCGTCGCGGCCGATCGGACAGGGCGTCGTCGAGCCCCCCGGCCCCCGGTAGCAGCTGACGGTCCCCGTCGCGGCGGAGCCCAGCGACCCCGCGAGCTCGACGCGCACGTCGTAGCGGTCGAAGGACTGGCGCCAGCCCGTGCCGTTGACGTCCCAGTAGAACTCGTCCTCGCCGCTGCGGGTGCCGGAGCCCGGAAGGGTCGTGTTGTGCTGCGTGTAGGTGAAGACGTAAGTCTGGCTGCCGCTGACGAACTCGTCCGCCGCGCTGGTGACCAGGAGGAAGCCGTCCTCGCGCTCGGTGTCGACCGGCCGCGCCGCTCCGTCGCCGTCGGTGACGGACACCAGGTCGACGTCGGTCGGGTGCCCCTCGTAGTCGAGCGGGATCGCGCGCTGCATGCCGCGGTTCTGCGACGGCGGGAACTCGGCGACGAAGGTCTCGACGGTGGTCAGCGTCGAGCGGCCCTCCTCGTCTCGGTCGAGGCGGAAGTCGGCCGAGTACTCCGAGAACCGGAAGTCGTCCACATCCGCGCGCACGACGCCCGCCACGGCCTGCGGAGCCACCACGGCCTGCGCCGCCGCTCCACCGACCAGCAGCAGAACCGCGAGGGCCACGGCCGCCGCTCGCCGCGCGACCACCCCCGCCCGGCCGGTCGAGGCGGACAGGATCGTGCCGAGCAGCCCCCACATGCCTGTGATGCTACGCGCCGACGCACGCCCGGCACGTCCCCCGGGCGGACTACTGGAGGAGGAACTGCGTCGGCGAGCCCGAGGGGATGCCGGCGACCGACACCGACAGGTTGTAGGCGGCGCCGCCCGCCTCGACCGCCTCGCGTCCGCCGGAGCAGGTGTCGGCGGAGGAGCGCGTCCGGTCCCAGGTCAGCGCGCTGCCCGTCACCGAGCGGCCGGCCTGGAGGAGCACCGGGAGGTCGGCCGCGCCGGTCTGGCAGTCGGTCGAGGTCCAGATCTGCTCGGAGCCGCTGGTGATCGTGAAGACCTGCGTGCTGGTGCCGGCGTCGATCACGCAGTCGGTGCTGGAGATGTTGGCCAGCGAGAGCGAGAGCTGCGGATCCTCGCCGGGCGCGTAGCTCGTGGCGTCCGTGACCGCGGTGACGGCGACCGAGTCGGCCGTGCACGCGGGGGCCGCTCCGGGCGTGGCCCCGGGCGAGGTGGTCGGGTAGAGCGTCGGCAGCACGACGGTCGGCGTGGGGCTCGGCTCGGCGTCGGAGGCGGTCATCCGCGGGAGCAGCGACAGCACGACCGCCAGACCCGCGACGATGACGACCAGCGCGAGCAGCAGTCCGGCGCGGCGTCGCCGATAGACCCGGGAGGGCAGGCGGCGGGGCGGCGGAGTCACCGGGACAGGCTACGACGTGGCGACGGTCAGAGCGTCTTCAGCATGCGGGTGTTGCCGAGCGTGTTCGGCTTCACCCGGGCGAGGTCCAGGAACTCGGCGACTCCCTCGTCGGGAGAGCGGAGCAGCTCGGCGTAGACCTCGGGGTCGACGACCTTCTCGCCGATCGGCTCGAAGCCGTGGCGGGTGAAGAAGTCGACCTCGAAGGTGAGGCAGAACAGGCGCTTCAGACCGAGCTCGCGGGCGTCGTTCTCGAGGCGCTCCAGGATGTGGTGGCCCACGCCCCTCCCGAGCCAGTCCTGCGCGACCGCGAGGGTGCGGACCTCCGCGATGTCGTCCCACATCACATGGAGAGCGCCGCAGCCGATCGCCGTGCCGTGGCCGTCCTCCGCGATGCGGAACTCCTGCACGGCGCCGTAGAGCACCACGCGGTCCTTGCCCAGGAGGATGCGCTCGTTGACGAGCGGCTCGCTGAGCTCCTGGATGAAGGGGACATCGCTCGTGCGCGCGCGGCGCACCGGGTACTTCCAATCGGCCATTCGACAAGCCTAGGCCGCACCGGGCGCGGGATCCTGCGAGCGGACGCCCGCCCCTGAACGACGACGTGCCCGCCCCCTCGCGAGAGGGGACGGGCACGGGGTCGATCGGGAGGCTGCTACGACATCAGGTCGGGCGTCGCCGGGCCGGCCGTAGCCGCTCCCGTGGACGCACCGGCGCTGATCGAGATCAGTCGCGGGGTCGTGGTGAAGACGAACGCGTTGTCGGCGAAGTCCACGTGGATGTGGTCTCCGGCGCCGAGCTCGCCGTGCAGGATCCGCTCGGACAGCTGGTCCTCGATCTCGCGCTGGATCGCGCGGCGCAGGGGGCGCGCACCGAGGGCGGGATCGAACCCGACCTCGATCAGGCGCTCCTTGGCCGGCTGCGTCAGCTCCACCGTCATGTCGCGGTCGAGCAGACGGTCGCCCAGGCGCTTGATGAAGAGGTCGACGATCTGGAGCAGCTCGGGCTTGGACAGCTGCGGGAAGACGATGACGTCGTCCACGCGGTTGAGGAACTCGGGCTTGAAGTGCTTCTTGAGCTCCTCGTTGACCTTGCCGCGCATGCGGTCGTAGCCGGTGGCGTTGTCGCCCTCGATCTGGAACCCGACGGGACCACCGGCGATGTCACGAGCACCGAGGTTGGTGGTCATGATGATGACGGTGTTCTTGAAGTCGACGACACGGCCCTGGCCGTCGGTCAGGCGACCCTCCTCCAGGATCTGGAGCAGCGAGTTGAAGATGTCCGGGTGCGCCTTCTCGATCTCGTCGAAGAGGACCACGCTGAACGGCTTGCGGCGCACCTTCTCGGTGAGCTGGCCGCCCTCCTCGAAGCCGACGAACCCGGGAGGGGCGCCGAACAGCCGCGAGACGGTGTGCTTCTCGCCGTACTCCGACATGTCGAGCGAGATCATCGCGTTCTCGTCGTCGAAGAGGAACTCGGCGAGCGCCTTGGCGAGCTCGGTCTTCCCGACGCCCGTGGGGCCGGCGAAGATGAACGAGCCCGAGGGGCGCTTGGGGTCCTTGAGGCCCGCGCGGGTGCGGCGGATCGTCCGCGAGAGGGCCGCGATGGCCTCCTCCTGGCCGATGACGCGCTGGTGCAGGGCCTTCTCCATGAAGACGAGCCGCGAGGACTCCTCCTCCGTGAGCTTGAAGACCGGGATGCCGGTCGCCTGGGCGAGCACCTCGGCGATCAGGCCCTCGTCGACCACGCCGGTGGCCTTGACGTCGCCCGACTTCCACTGCTTCTCGAGGCGCAGGCGCTCACCGAGCAGCTGCTTCTCCTCGTCGCGGAGCGACGCGGCCTTCTCGAAGTCCTGGTCCTCGATCGCGGCCTCCTTGGCGGAGCGGACCACGGCGATGCGGTCGTCGAAGTCGCGCAGCTCCGGCGGCGCCGAGAGGATCGAGAGGCGCAGGCGCGCGCCGGCCTCGTCGATCAGGTCGATCGCCTTGTCGGGGAGGAAGCGGTCGCTGATGTAGCGGTCGGCCAGGTTGGCCGCCGAGACGATCGCGCCGTCGGTGATGGACACCTTGTGGTGCGCCTCGTAGCGGTCGCGCAGACCCTTGAGGATGTTGATCGTGTGGGGCAGCGAGGGCTCCGCGACCTGGATCGGCTGGAAGCGGCGCTCGAGCGCGGCGTCCTTCTCGAAGTGCTTGCGGTACTCGTCGAGCGTGGTCGCGCCGATGGTCTGCAGCTCGCCGCGGGCGAGCAGCGGCTTGAGGATCGAGGCGGCGTCGATCGCGCCCTCAGCGGCCCCTGCGCCGACGAGGGTGTGGATCTCGTCGATGAAGGTGATGATGTCGCCGCGGGTGCGGATCTCCTTCGTGACCTTCTTCAGGCGCTCCTCGAAGTCGCCGCGGTAGCGGGACCCGGCGATGAGCGAGCCGAGGTCGAGCGTGTAGAGCTGCTTGTCCTTCAGCGTCTCGGGCACGTCGCCGCGCACGATCGCCTGGGCGAGGCCCTCGACGACGGCGGTCTTGCCGACGCCGGGCTCGCCGATCAGGACGGGGTTGTTCTTGGAGCGGCGGGAGAGGATCTGCATGACCCGCTCGATCTCCTTCTCGCGCCCGATGACCGGGTCGAGCTTGTTGTCGCGCGCCGCCTGGGTGAGGTTGCGTCCGAACTGGTCGAGGATCTGCGATCCCCCCTGAGGCTGCTGCTGCTCACCGCCCACGGCGACCTGCTCCTTGCCCTGGTAGCCGGAGAGCAGCTGGATCACCTGCTGGCGCACGCGGTTCAGGTCGGCACCGAGCTTGACCAGCACCTGAGCGGCGACGCCCTCGCCCTCGCGGATGAGGCCGAGCAGGATGTGCTCGGTCCCGATGTAGTTGTGGCCGAGCTGCAGCGCTTCGCGCAGGGACAGCTCGAGGACCTTCTTCGCCCGAGGCGTGAAGGGGATGTGGCCGGTCGGCTGCTGCTGCCCCTGGCCGATGATGTCCTGCACCTGCTCGCGCACAGCGTCGAGCGAGATCCCGAGGGACTCGAGCGCCTTGGCGGCCACTCCCTCGCCCTCGTGGATCAGGCCGAGCAGGATGTGCTCCGTGCCGATGTAGTTGTGATTGAGCATCTTGGCCTCTTCCTGGGCCAGGACGACGACGCGCCGCGCGCGATCGGTGAATCTCTCGAACATGCTGTCACTCCCTACAGAACCCGCAGGGGTGGGCTCCGATACGTCGACTGTAACCAGCGCTCCCCCCGGTGAGCAGGCCTGTTCGCCCTGGGCGTGCACGCGATCCGGAGGGGTGCGGGCGGCGCTCTGGTCCGCGGGTCCATGCGAAGGCATACACTTCCCGCATGAGCAACCTGGAGGAGCATCCCGACGAGCTCCC
This sequence comes from Rathayibacter sp. AY1B5, assembly GCF_002932795.1. NCBI lineage: Bacteria > Bacillati > Actinomycetota > Actinomycetes > Micrococcales > Microbacteriaceae > Rathayibacter > Rathayibacter sp. AY1B5. The sequence goes on along the minus strand of NZ_PSWM01000035.1, from coordinate 21,950 downwards.
CGTCGCCGCGTTCCCGGCCCCCCGCGAGCCCGGCGCGGTCGAGATCCTGCAGGCGCGGCTCGTCCCGCTCGGCGGTCCGCGCGCGATCGAGGTGCGCCGCACTCTCCCCCAGCGCTCGCGCTCGACGATCGGCGCGTGGTGCTTCGCCGACCACTACGGCCCGGTCCGGCTCGGCGAGGAGGCCGGGATGGACGTCCCGCCGCACCCGCACACCGGCCTGCAGACCGTGAGCTGGCTCTTCGAGGGCGAGATCGAGCACCGCGACAGCGTCGGCAGCCTCGCCGTGGTGCGCCCCGGCGAGCTCAACCTGATGACGGCCGGACGCGGCATCTCGCACTCCGAGGTCTCGACCGGGGGCGCGCCCGTCCTGCACGGGGTGCAGCTCTGGGTCGCGCTGCCCGAGGAGGCGCGGCTCGTCGATCCGTTCTTCGAGCACCACCGCGGGGTGCCCGTGGAGCTGCCCGGCGCGCTGGTGCGCGTCTTCGTCGGAGGGATGCTGGGCGCGTCGGTCCCCGCGAGCACCTTCACTCCGCTGGTCGCCGCGCAGATCGATCTCGAGCCGGGTGCCCGGGTCGAGCTGCCGGTGGAGGAGTCGTGGGAGTACGGCGTGCTCGTCGACGCCGGCCCTGTGGCGGTCGAGGGCGCGGACGTCCCGCGCTCGGACCTCGCCTACCTGGCGCCCGGCCGCTCCCACCTGGTGCTGACCGCCGGGGACGCGGGAGCGCGCGTGGTGCTGCTCGGCGGCGAGCCGTTCGCCGAGGAGCTGGTGATGTGGTGGAACTTCGTCGGCCGCAGCCACGACGACGTGGCGGCCGCCCGCGAGCGCTGGCAGTCCGACGTGATCGCCGGCGCGGATCCGGCGGGCCCGTTCGGCTCCGTCGACGGGTACGGCGGACGCGCGCTCCCCGCGCCCGTGCTGCCGACCGTGCGTCTCAAGCCGCGCCGCCGCGCCTGAGCAGGCGCCGCCGCGTCGCGAGCGGGACGGAGCCGTCGGCCGGAAGCGCGGGCGCCGCCGTGGTCACGGTCGACCACCGCGACTCCCGCGCTCTCACCGGTGCGTCAGGACGCGTCCGACTCCTTCTTCGCGGCGGCCTTCGCGGCGGCCTCGCGGTCGGTGGCCTCGGCCGTCTCTCGGAAGGCGCGGCGCGGATCCTGCAGCGCGCTCATCGGCGAGAGGTCGCGCGGAGTGACGGCGTCGACGAGCCAGCCCGTGATGATCCGCCACTTGCGGTCCAGGGTCGGCATCGCCGCTCCGTGGTAGGCGCGGTGCGCGAGCCAGGCGGGGAGGCCGCGCAGCTTCACGCCCTTGATCAGGCCCGCGCCCTTGCCGATGCCGTACTCGGCGACGGTCCCGACGGAGACGTGGCGGTACTCCTCTACAACCCCGCCGGTGAGGTCGGCGATGATGTTCTGCGCCAGGAGCTTCGCCTGCCGGACGGCGTTCTGCGCGTTCGGCGGGTAGTACGCGGGCTGCTTCTCGCTGGTGAGGTCCGGCACCTGCGCGCCGTCGCCGGCCGCCCAGGCGCCGCCCACCGGCTCGCCGTCCTCGCGGATGACCCGCAGGCGCGCATCCGCCATGACGTGGCCCTTCGGCCCGCGGGGGGCGTCGGTCGCGTCGAGGATCGGATTCGGCTTCACGCCGGCGGTCCACACGATCGTGGCCGTCGGGATGCGCTCGCCCGAGGAGAGCTCCACGACGCCGTCCTCGCAGGAGGGCATCGTCGTCTTCAGGTGCACGTGCACGCCGCGCGAGCGGAGGTGGTCGAGCGTCCACTTCGACAGCTCGGGACCGACCTCGGGGGCGACCCTGTCCAGCGCCTCCACGAGGTGCCAGGTGACGTCGCCCATCGAGAGCGAGGGCTGCGCGGCGAGGGTCTTGCGGCTGAGGTCGAGCAGCTCGCTCAGCGCCTCGACGCCGGTGTAGCCGCCGCCGACGAAGACGAAGGTCAGCAGGCGCCGGCGCTCGGCGGGATCGGTGGTGAGCGCCGCCTTCGCGATGTTCTCGATGACGCGGTCGCGCAGGTGCGCCGCCTCCTCCACCGTCTTGAAGCCGATGCCGTGCTCGGCCAGGCCCGGCGTCGGGAAGGTGCGGGTGACGGCTCCGAGGGCGAAGACGACCTGGTCGAACTCGATCGTGCGGGTGGAGCCGTCCATCGCGGCGACGGTCGCGCTCCGCTCGGCGAGGCTCACCCCGGTGATCGCGCCGCGGATCACGCGGGTGCGCTTGAGCGCGGAGACCAGCGGCACCGTGACGTGGCGCGGCTGGACGTGCCCGCCGGCCACCTCGGGCAGCAGCGGCTGATAGGTCATGTAGGGGTTCGGCTCGACGACGGTGACGTCGATCGGCGCCTCCCCCCGTCTCTTCTCGAGACCCCAGGCCGTGTACAGGCCGACGTAGCCGCCGCCGAGGATGAGGATGCGCGTCGTGCGGGATGCCGTCATGTCCGTTCCCTTCTCGAACCCGGCGCCGAGCAGGCGGAACCGGATGGTGCTGAGGACGCTCCGACGCTACGCGGGAGACGGCGGCACGCACAGGCCCTTGCGCCAGGAGCCGGGTGCCCGCATCCTCCGCCGTCCCGCAGCGGGTACGAGAGCCCTACTGCAGCGCCGAGGTGAGCCGCGCGAGGTTGTCGAGCAGGGTCGAGCGGAGGGGCTGCTGCCGCCACTCGCGGAGGGTCAGCTCGCGGGAGTGCTCGCGGTAGTCCTGCTGCACCTGGCGCAGGTCCTCGACGAACTCCGAGCCGCGCACCATCAGCGAGACCTCGAGGTTGAGCGTGAAGGAGCGCATGTCCATGTTGCTCGAGCCGATCACGGCGACGTCGTCGTCGATCGTGAAGTGCTTCGCGTGCAGGATCGTCGGCTTGCGGTACATCCAGATCCGCACGCCAGCAGTCAGCAGCGTCTCGTAGTAGGAGCGCTGGGCGTGGTAGACCACGGCCTGGTCGCCGATCTCGGAGACGAAGAGCTCCACGTGCACGCCCCGCCGGGTCGCCGTGGTGATCGCGTAGAGCATCGCCTCGTCGGGCACGAAGTACGGGCTGGTGATGATGATCGACTTCTGCGCCGAGTAGAGCAGCGTCAGGAACAGGCGCAGGTTGTTCTCACCCTCGAACCCCGGCCCGCTCGGCACCACCTGGCAGTCGATCGTGTCGCGCTGCTGCAGCGCCTCCATCGGCTCCGACTCCCGCAGGAGCAGCTCGTCGGTCTCGCTGTACCAGTCGGTGATGAAGATGGCGTTGATGCCCTGCACCACCGGCCCCTCGAGCCGCACCATCAGGTCGTGCCAGTGCAGGCCGCGGCGGATGTTGCCGCGCTTGTTGTAGCTGGAGTCGACGACGTTCTGCGAGCCCATGAAGGCCGCGTTGCCGTCGACGATCAGCAGCTTGCGGTGGTTGCGCAGGTCGGGGCGCTGGTACTGCCCGCGCCACGGCCGCACGGGGAGCATGTACGACCACGACGCGCCCGCCCGCTCGAGGGCGCGCAGCCGGCGGTGCGTGCCGCTGTAGTAGCCGGGCACGCGGATCGACGCGATGTGGTCGAGGAGGATCCGCACCCGGACCCCGCGGGCCACCGCGCGGTCGAGCGCGTCGAAGAAGGGCGCCGTGGTCGAGTCGGCGGCGAGGATGTAGAACTCGCAGTGCACGTACCGGCGGGCGCGGTCGATCTCGGCGGCCATGGCGCGGATGGTCTGCTCGTAGTCGCCCTGGAGGCGCGCGTCGTTCCCGCCGACCAGCGGCATCGCGCCGAGGTTGCGGTTGAGGGTGACCACCGACTCCAGCCACTGCGGCCACGGGTGCTCACGGGCGACACGGTCGATGCCGTCGGTCGACTCCAGGATGAACCGGTTGATCTCCTGCTGCTTCCGGCGGCGCTTGCGCGGCAGCCGGTAGCTCCCGATGAAGAGGAACAGCAGGATGCCCACGTACGGGATCAGGAAGATCGCCATCAGCCAGGCGAGGCCGGTGGTCGGACGACGGTTCCGCGGCACGACGATCACGGCGATCACGCGGACCACGAGCTCGACGACGACGGCCGCGATCGGGAGGATCACGGCCCAGTCGGGTGCGGGCACCGCGCCTCCTCGTTCGTCGTGCGGGGCCGCGCAGCGGGCGCGGGAGGCACCCGCGCGGCGGCGGTGGTCAGGAGGCGTCGCGGGGAGGCAGGCCGCGGCGCTCGCGCTCGCGGGCCTCGATGCGGTCGTACGCCCGGCGCTCGTTGCGGTCCGAGCGGATGAGGGCGCGCATCACGAACCAGAAGATGGCTCCGACCGTGATCGTCGGCACGAGGGCCCACAGCCCCTGGTTCCACAGCTCCCAGTCCATGCGGCGATCCTACCCGCGGCACCGGCGCGGGAGCCGTGAGCCCGGGGACCCGTGCGCCCAGCGGCCTTCGCGGGCGCCGGGCGCTACTGGCTCTCGACCGACTTGTTCAGCGCCGCGGCGTCGGAGTTGAGGCCCTCCAGCTCCGAGCGCAGGCCGTCGTACACGGCGATGTCCGCGTCGATGGCGGCCCGGGTGGCGTCGACGGCCTGGCTGCGGGCGAGCAGATCGGCGCGCTCCGTCTCGAACTCGGCCGTCGATCCGAAGTCGCCGCTGTCGGCGCGCGAGTTGAAGTCGTCGATCTCGACGTTGAGCGCGTCGTACTCGGCGTTGTTCGCGTCGACCCGCGCCGTGAGGTCGGCGTACATCGTCTCGATCCGGGAGACCAGGTCCTCGATGCGGTTCTCGAGATCGGTGAAGACCGCCTCGTAGCGGGCGTTCAATCCCACGACGACGGAGCGGTCGTCGAAGAACTCGGCGTAGTGCGCCTCGAGCGCCGGCGGAAGGTCGGCCACCTCGGTCCCCAGGATCGAGTGCAGCTCGTTGACGCGCTCGCCGAGGCCGCCGGTGCGGTACAGCTCGAGGCGCTCGGCGATCGTGCCGTCCTGCGGGAGGGTCTCGTAGGCGGCCTCGAGCTCGTCGCCCAGCTCGGCCTGCTCCTCCGCATCGAGCCGCACCCATGCGGCGTGCAGCATCTCGTGCGCCGCCGTCACGTCGCGGATCCCGTCGAGGTCGGGGTTGGCGACGTCCGAGATGTAGATGCTGGTGCCGGTGTAGCAGCCGAGGACGATGTCGTCGGAGGCGCCGTAGCCGCAGAGGTCGTTGAAGCCGGCGGTCGGCTCGACCGACGGGCTCGACGCGTAGTAGAGGGCGCGGCCGCGGTCGGACATGGCGGTCCGCTCCGCGAATCCGGCGATCGTGGGGTCGGGCGTGAACGCCTCGGCGGCCCGCCGGTCGGCCAGTGCGGTGCCGACGTCGCCGGAGGAGGTCACGACGCTCGCGGCGACCGCGGTCCCCACTCCGAACTGCGCGATCGTGAGGACGCCCGCTGCGACGGCCGCGACGATGCTCGATGCCCTGACCATGTCTCCCCCTCGCCGGCCGCGCGCGCGGCTCCTGCGACCCTACTTGACGAGCGGGAACAGGATCGTCTCGCGGATCCCGAGGCCGGTGATCGCCATCAGGAGGCGGTCGATGCCCATGCCCATGCCGCCGGTGGGGGGCATGCCGTGCTCGAGGGCGCGGAGGAAGTCCTCGTCCAGGCGCATCGCCTCGTCGTCGCCCGCGGCGGCCTGGCGGGCCTGCTCGACGAAGCGCTCGCGCTGCACGACCGGGTCGACCAGCTCGGAGTAGCCGGTGGCCAGCTCGAAGCCGCGGACGTAGAGGTCCCACTTCTCGACGACGCCCGGGATGCTGCGGTGCGCGCGCACGAGCGGCGAGGTGTCGACGGGGAAGTCCATCACGAAGGTCGGACGCGTCAGGCCGCCCTTCACGAAGTGCTCCCAGAGCTCCTCGACGTACTTGCCGTGGGTGGGGACGTGCACCTCGACGCCCTCGCGCGCGGCGAGGGTCTCGAGCTCGGCGAGCTCCGTCTCCGGCGTGATCGCGATGCCGGCCGCGAGCGACAGGCTCTCGTACATCGAGATGCGGTCCCACCGGCCGCCGAGGTCGAACTCGGTGCCGTCGGCCCAGGTGACCACGTGCGAGCCCGCGACGGCCTGCGCCGCGTTCTGGATCAGCTCCTGGGTGAGGTCGGCGATCGAGATGTAGTCGCCGTACGCCTGGTACGCCTCGAGCATCGCGAACTCGGGCGAGTGGGTGGAGTCGGCGCCCTCGTTGCGGAAGTTGCGGTTGATCTCGAACACCCGGTCGATCCCGCCGACGACGGCGCGCTTGAGGTACAGCTCGGGCGCGATGCGCAGGTACAGCTCGGTGTCGAACGCGTTGGAGTGCGTGGCGAAGGGGCGGGCGGACGCGCCGCCGTGCATCACCTGCAGCATCGGAGTCTCGACCTCGAGGAACTCGTGCGCCGCGAAGGTGTCGCGGAGGGAGGCGTTCACCCGGGCGCGGGTGACGACCGTCTCGCGGGCCTGGGGGCGCACGATCAGGTCGAGGTAGCGCTGGCGCATCCGGGTCTCGTCGCCGAGCTCGTTGTGCAGATTCGGCAGGGGCAGGATCGCCTTCGCGGCGATCGTCCACTCCGACACCCACACGCTCAGCTCGCCGCGCTTGCTCGAGATGACCTCCCCCTCGACGAAGAGATGGTCGCCCAGGTCGACGAGCTCCTTCCACGCCGCCAGGGACTCCTCGCCCACGTCGCCGAGCGAGACCATGGCCTGGATCCGCTCACCGTCGCCGGCCTGCAGCGTCGCGAAGCAGAGCTTGCCCGTGTTGCGCTGGAACACCACGCGGCCCGCGAGGCCGACGCGCTCGCCGGTCTTCACGTCCGGCTCGATGCCCTCGTGGCGCGCGCGGACCGCCGCGATGGTGTCGGTGACTCCGACCGCGACGGGGTAGGCGCCGGCGCCGAGGTCGTCGCCCGCGAGCTCGAGCAGGCGCTCGCGCTTGGCGAGGCGGACGGCCTTCTGCTCGGAGGCCTCCTGCTGCGCGGCGCGCTCGGCTGCGGCCTGCTCGGAGGCGGCCTGCTCGGCGGCGGGGGTCGTGGTCTCGGGGACGTCGGGGGTGTCGGCCATGAGGGGTCGCGGTGCTTTCGGTTCGGGGCGGACGGCCGCGATCAGGCGAGCAGGATCGGGGCGTTGTCGAGGAGGCGGGTGGTGCCGACGATCGCGGCGACGAGCACGAGTGCCGGGCCGCGGTGGTCGGCGTCGACCGGGAGGAGCGTCGCGGGGTCCACGACGACGAGGTAGTCCAGCCTAACGAGCGGCTCGGCGTGCGCGACGGCCTCGGCGGCCTGGATCGCCGCGGCGGCACCGCGGTCGGCGGCTCCTGCGGCGGCCGCGAGGAGGCGCGGCAGCGCGAGGCCCGCGCGGCGCTGCTCCTCGTCGAGGTAGCGGTTGCGGCTGGAGCGGGCGAGCCCGTCCTCCTCCCGCACGATGCCGACGCCCTCGATCGCGACGGGCAGGTCGAGGTCGCGGACCATGCGGCGCACGAGGAACAGCTGCTGCGCGTCCTTCTGCCCGAAGACGGCGACGTCCGGCTGCGCGATGCCGAGGAGCTTGGCGACGACGGTGAGCATCCCGTCGAAGTGGCCCGGCCGCGCACGCCCCTCGTAGAGGCCGCCGACCTCGCCCGCGACGACCCGGGTCGAGGACGGCCCGTCGGGGTACATCTCGGCGACTCCCGGGGCGAAGAGGAGGTCGGCCCCGGCCGCATCGAGCAGGGCGGTGTCGCCCTCGAGGTCGCGCGGGTAGCGGTCCAGGTCCTCGGTCGGGCCGAACTGCAGCGGATTCACGAACACCGACACGACGACGACGTCGGCCAGCTCGCGCGCCCGCTCGACGAGGGCGAGGTGCCCGGCGTGCAGGGCGCCCATCGTCGGCACGAGCGCGATGCGCCGACCGGCCCGCCGCGCCTCCTGCAGCCGCTCGCGGAGGTCGCCGATGCGGTGGACGGTGCTGATCACCCGACGATGCTACCGGCGGGCCCCCGGCCGCCGGGTCCTGCGGTACCGGGACGCCGCGCTCCTCCGCGAGGCACCGCCTCCCGAGCGGCGGCCCGCCCGGGGAGCGGTGTCGCGACGAGGAGCGGCGCCGCCCCGTCAGCCCGCCGCGCGCCGCAGGGCGTCGTCGACGGAGGAGCGGACGAGGCTCGAGAGGAAGAAGCCCGGCTTCTCGACGCCGATGCCCGCCAGCAGGCCCGCCGCCTGGTCGACGATCGCGGTCGAGAAGGTCGTGGCGGTCGAGACGGCCTCCGCGTAGGCGGCGCGGTCCGACTCCGCCACGGTCACCGGCTCCCCACCCATCTCGACCACCAGCGCCTGAGCGATCGGCAGCACCGGGCCCGGCGCCGACACGGCGAAGTAGGTCTCGGCGAGGCGCGCCAGGTCGAGGCTGGTGCCGCTGAACGCCATCGCCGGGTGGACGGCGAGGGGGATGACCCCGGAGGCGAGCGCCGGAGCGAGCACCCCGTAGCCGTGCTCGGGTGACGTGTGCAGCACCAGCTGGCCGGGCTGCCATGCTCCGGTCGCGGCGAGCCCCGCGACCAGCGCGGCGATCTCGCTCCCGGGGACGGCGACGATCACCAGCTCGCTGCGCTCGACGAGCTCGGGGATCGCGAGCACCGGAACGCCCGGGAGCAGCGCGTCGGCGCGCTCGCGGCCGCTCTCGCTGGTGGTGGCGACTCCGATCACGGCGTGGCCGGCACCGGCGAGCGCGGCACCGAGCACCGGGCCCACGCGTCCGGCACCGATCACGCCGACGCCCAGGCGTCCGTCGCGGCGGTTCTCAGGCATGCGGTTCCCCCTCCGGAGCGGGCCAGTCGGGCAGGGCGGGTGCGGCCGCGCGCCGCCCCCACTGGTGGCTCGCGTCGCGGTCGGCGGCCCGCACTCCGGCCGTCGCGAGGCTCTCGAAGAAGGCGAGTCCGTCGGCAGCGCTCATCACCGGCACGAGCGGAGTGACGGGGCCGGCCACCGTGTGCACGCGCGCCGAGGCCAGCCCGAGCAGGCGCTGGAGCGGCCCCTGCTGGACCCCGACGCTCTGCATCCGCGCCAGGGGCACCACGGCGACCCGCCGCCAGACCGCTCCGCTGCGCAGGATCGCGACCTCGTCCGTCAGCCGGTACCCGGTCCGCCGGAACGAGAAGGGGCGGAGCCACACCGCCGAGCGCGGCGCCCGGGTGAAGCCGGCCGCGTCGCGGTGCCGGAGCGCGTCGCCGACGGGGGTCGACTCCGCTCCCTCGGCCGGTCCGGGCAGCAGGAGCGCGAGCACGCGCTCGACCGCGGCGAGGTCGCCGACGGGCAGGATCGTGGTGTTCGGCTCGCCGTTCGCCCCGCGGGAGGCCGCGTGGCCGGCGCGGTCGATCCGCACCTGCCACCAGCCGAAGGGGCGCCAGAGCAGCGGCTGGGTGATCTCGACGGCGTGGATCCGGCCGGGCGGGATCGTGTCGCTGCTGGTCGAGAGCACGCCGTAGCCGACCCGCACGCCGTCGGGCGTCGCCGCGATCGAGTACCGGAGCGAGCGCACGAACTGGCGGACGTAGTAGCTGCCCGAGCCGATCAGGCCCGGGAGGATCGCGAAGAGCACGTAGGGCGAGCCGTAGACAGCGACTAACACCACGGCGACAGCCGAGGCCGCCAGGAACAGCGTGAAGCCGCTGAAGACGAGCGAGCCGAGGAGCCGGCCCGGCGGGATCGAGACGACCGACTCGGGCGGCGTCCCGTCCTGAGGCTCGCCGAACTCCTCCAGCCGCCGCGCCAGGAACCCGGCCGCCGGAGCCGCACCGTCGGTCGTCGCCTCCCGCTCGCGCACCCCCGAGGCGAGCCGCAGGATGTCGCGGCGCAGCGCGTCCACCAGCCGCGAGCCGAGGTACGAGAGCTGCACGTTCGCGTCCTGCCCGGCCACGCTCACCTCGAGCTTCGCCGCCCCGAACAGCCGGGCGAACAGCGGACGCTGCACCGCGATGCCCTGGATGCGGTCCAGCCGCGCCCGCCGGTTGGTCCGGAAGAGCACGCCGGAGCGCACCTCGACGACCTCGTCCGTGATGCGGAAGGTGTGCATCCGCCAGGACAGCCAGAACGCGAAGACCGCGACCGCCAGGCCCACCGCCACCGCCAGCAGGGCCCAGCCGACGAGGCCCCGGCGCAGCAGCTCGTCGACCGGATCGCCGCTCTCGAAGCCCTCGGGCCCGGGCAGGAACAGCTCGACCAGGCGCTCGCGGAGGTTCGTGATCACGATGCCGAGGACGACCAGCAGTCCGATCCCGCCCTTGAGGACGGGGGTCGCGGGGTGGAGGCGGTGCCACTCCCCGTCGGCGAGGTCCGTCTCGACGGCGCGGAGCTCGGTCACAGGCCGGCCCGGCGCGACTCGGCGAGCTCGACCAGGCGGTCGCGGAGCTCCTCCGCGTCCTGCTCGGCCAGGCCCGGAATGCTGACGCCGGTCGCCGCGGCGGCGGTGACGAAGCGGAGGTCGGCGAGGCCGAGCGCCCGGGCGAGCGGCCCGCGGTTGACGTCGATGAGCTGCATCCGCCCGTACGGCACCGACACGAAGCGCTGGAACATGATGCCGCGGCGGAAGAGGAGGTCGTCCTGGCGCAGGAGGTAGCCGTAGGCGCGCGCGCGGCGCGGGGCGACGATCAGGAGGGTCACCGCGAGGGCGGCCGCGGCGGCCGTCGGGATCCAGCCCCACGGCAGACCGATCAGCATCAGCACCACGGGCACGGCGAGCAGCAGCACGCTCGACACGACGGCCGACACGATCTCGACCGCGACGTACCGGGGCGAGACGCGGCGCCACTCCCCCGTGATGTCGAGGCGGTCCCGCCGGCGCCCCCTCGCGTCGCGGCGGGTCGTCGGCGACACGTCCTCGGGCTCGGCGGGCATGGCGTCGTCCTCACTGCCCGCGGCGGTCCGGGCGTCGGCGTCAGGCGTGGTTCACCTCGCCGACGGCGCTGTCGTCGTCGTCGCTCGGCGGGATGGTGCACAGGTGCTCGGCGACCAGGCCGGCCACCAGCAGGACGAGCGCTCCCACGATGGTCGCGACGTCCTGCCACACGGAGCCTAGCGAAGGGATCGAACGGCTCAGCAGGTACACCAGGATGCCGCCGGAGGCTCCGAGCAGCAGCGCCCCGACGTGGCTGGACGCCTTCGCCAGCACCACGACGCGCATCGCCCGGAAGGGATCGATCCGCCGGCGCAGCGTCCCCTTGGTCGCGCGGTGGATCGGGATCGCGAAGCCGAGCACGAGGGCGGCGACCACGATCAGGGTGAGCGGCACGGTCAGCGGCGGGATGAGCACGGGGCGGCCGGCGGCGGCGATGGCGAGGTCGAGGAGGAACCCCGCGACGGCCCCGGCGAGGCCGAGTCCGAGCAGGGTGCTGGGGCGGGTGCGCCTCACGGGGTCCTGCTCTCGGGGTCGGCGGTGCTGCCGCGGGCGGAGCCGCGTCCCGGCCAGGTCAGCCCGGCCGGGTGGTCGGTCACGCGGTCGGTCGCCCGCGCGCGCAGCGCGGCCACGGGTCCGGCTCCGGGCAGGACCGCTGCCGGCTCGACGTCGAGCCACGGCTCGAGCACGAACGCCCGCTCGGCCGCCCGCGGGTGCGGGAGGGTCAGGTGAGCGTCGTCGCGGAGCACTCCGCCGACCGCGATCACATCGATGTCGAGCGTCCGGTCGCCCCAGCGCTCCTCGCCCTCGCCGCGGATCCGGCCGCCGGCCGATTCGATCGCCGCCGTCGCCGCGAGCAGGTCGTCGGGCTCGAGGACGGTCGAGCCGGTCACGACCGCGTTGAGGTACCCGGGCGCGTCCTCGTCGACGCCCCCGGGCTTCCACGCGGGCGACTCGACGACCTTGGACACGGCCTCGATGCGCAGGCCCGGCGTCGTCGCGAGGGCCCGCAGCGCCTCCTCCAGATGCGCGAGGCGGTCGCCGAGATTGCTGCCGAGCGCGAGCACGACGTGGCGCACCGGGCGGACGCGCTCCTGCCGCGGCCTCACGAGCGGGTCCTCGTGATCTGCACGGCGACGTCCTCGAACGGCAGCGGGATCGGCGCGTCCGGCTTGTGGACGGTGATGCGGACGACGTCGGCGGCGGCGAAGCCCAGGGCCACCCGGGCGAGGCGCTCGGCCAGGGTCTCGAGGAGGTCGACCGGGTCGCGGGTCACCGCGTCGGCCAGAGCGATCGCGAGCTCGCCGTAGTGCACCGTCTCGGCCAGCGCGTCGCCCGCGGCCGCCGGGGCGGTGTCGAGCCAGACCGTCGCGTCGATCACGAAGTCCTGGCCGTTCTCGCGCTCGAAGTCGAAGACGCCGTGGTGCGCGCGCACGCGCAGCCCGGTGAGGGTGATGGAGTCGCGCACGGCGAGGGCTGCGGGGTCGATCGCGGTCACGGGGTCTCCTCCTGGAGTCGGGCGGCGAGGGCCAGGGCGCGGGCGGACGAGCGGACGTCGTGGACCCGGACGCCCCAGGCGCCGTGCTCGGCGGCGACGAGGCTCAGCATGGCGGAGACCTCGTCCCGCTCGGCCGCCGGGGCGCCGGCGGGGGCGAACGGAGCGAGGAACCGCTTGCGCGAGTGGCCGACGAGGACCGGGAAGCCCAGCGAGACGATCGCGTCGAGCCCGGCCAGCAGCGCCCAGTCGTGCGCGCCGACCTTCGCGAAGCCGAGGCCCGGGTCGAGCAGGAGGCGGTCGTCCCGGATCCCGGCCTCGCGCGCGGCGTCGACGCGGCGCTCGAGCTCGCCGCGGACGTCCGCCACGACGTCGCCGTAGGAGGCGAGAGCGGTCATGCCCGCGCTGTGCCCGCGCCAGTGCATCGCGATGTAGACGGCGCCGCGCTCGGCGACGAGCGGGAGCATCCGCGGATCGGCGAGGCCGCCGGAGACGTCGTTGACGACCACGGCGCCCGCGTCCAGAGCGGCCTCGGCCGTGGCGGCGCTCATCGTGTCGATGCTGACGCGCACCCCCTCCGCGGCGAGGGCGCGGACGACGGGCAGCACGCGGCCCTGCTCGGCGGCGGAGTCGACGCGCGCGGCACCGGGGCGGGTGCTCTCGCCGCCGACGTCGACCAGGTCCGCGCCGAACGCGGCGGGTCCGTCCCCGGCGGGCCGGATCAGGTCGAGACCGTGGCGGACGGCGTCGTCGACGGACAGCCAGCGTCCGCCGTCGCTGAACGAGTCCGGAGTGACGTTGAGGATCCCGAGGAGCGCGGCGCGGCCGGTCGGCGTGAGATCGGCGAGGGTGGTGGCCACGTCACTCCCCCCGCGCGGCGCCGATCAGCGCGATGATCTCGGCGCGAGCGGCCGGGTCGGCGAGGGACCCGCGGGCGGCGACCGTCACGGTCGAGCTCGCGGTCTGGCGCGGCCCGCGCATCCGCACGCAGCCGTGCTCGGCGTCGACCACGACGAGCACTCCCTCGGGAGCGAGGCCCTGCTCGAGCGCGTCCGCGATCTGCTCGGTCATCCGCTCCTGGATCTGCGGGCGCGACGCGACCGTCTCGACCACGCGCGGAAGGCGGCCGAGGCCGACGACCCGCTCGCGCGGCCGGTAGGCGATGTGCGCGACACCGAGGAACGGCAGCAGGTGGTGCTCGCAGACGGAGCGGAAGGCGAGGTCGCGCACGATCACCGTCTGGTCGAGCGGCGACTCCTGGCCGCCCTCGACCACCGCGAACGTCTCGGTCAGCTGGGCCGCGGCGTCGTCGTCGAACCCGCCGAAGAACTCCTCGTACGCCTCGGCGAACCGCCGCGGCGTGTCGAGGAGTCCCTCGCGGCCCGGGTCGTCCCCGATGGCCGCGAGGATCTCGGCGACGGCCGCCTCGATGCGCGCCTTGTCGACGGGCACGCGCGCGCTACGCCGTCGCGGGGCGCGGATTGATCAGCGGCGGACGCTTCGGAGCGACCTCGTCCGCACCGGCGGAGGAGACGCCTCCGTCGGTCGCGCCCGAGTCGATCGGCGCCTTAGCGACCGGGACCGCGATGGGCGGCAGGTCGGACAGGGGTCGCTTGTCGCTCGAGAGCCACTGCGGGCGCTCGTCGATGCGGCGGACGTCCTTGAATATCTCCGCCAGCTGGTCGTGGTCGAGCGTCTCCTTCTCGAGCAGCTCCATCGCGAGGCGGTCGAGGATGTCGCGGTTGTCGTTGATGACCTGCCACGCCTCGTCGTGCGCCTGCTCGATCAGCTGGCGCGTCTCGGCGTCGACCGTCTCGGCGATCTGCTCGGAGTAGTCGCGCTGGTGGCCCATGTCGCGGCCGAGGAACATCTCGCCCGACGACTGGCCGAGCTTGACCGCTCCGACGTTCGCGGACATGCCGTAGTCGGTGACCATCTTGCGGGCGATGGAGGTCGCCTTCTCGATGTCGTTCGACGCTCCGGTGGTGGGGTCGTGGAAGACGATCTCCTCCGCGACGCGGCCGCCCATGGCGTACGCGAGCTGGTCGAGGAGCTCGTTGCGGGTGGTGGAGTACTTGTCCTCCAGCGGGAGCACCATCGTGTAGCCGAGGGCGCGGCCGCGCGGCAGGATCGTGACCTTGGTCACGGGGTCGGTGTGGCGCATCGCCGCCGCCGCCAGAGCGTGTCCGCCCTCGTGGTAGGCGGTGATCAGCTTCTCCTTGTCGCGCATGACCCGCGTACGGCGCTGCGGTCCCGCGATGACGCGGTCGATGGCCTCGTCGAGCGCGCGGTTGTCGATCAGCTGCGCGTTGGAGCGGGCGGTCAGCAGCGCGGCCTCGTTGAGGACGTTGGCCAGGTCGGCGCCGGTGAAGCCCGGGGTCTTGCGGGCGACGACCTCGAGGTCGACTCCGCCGGCGAGCGGCTTGCCGCGGCCGTGGACCTCGAGGATCCGCTTGCGGCCGAGCAGGTCGGGGGCGTCGACGCCGATCTGGCGGTCGAAGCGGCCCGGGCGCAGCAGCGCGGGGTCGAGGATGTCGGGGCGGTTCGTCGCCGCGATCAGGATGACGTTGGTCTTGACGTCGAAGCCGTCCATCTCGACCAGCAGCTGGTTGAGGGTCTGCTCGCGCTCGTCGTGACCGCCGCCCATGCCGGCGCCGCGGTGGCGGCCGACGGCGTCGATCTCGTCGACGAAGATGATGGCCGGCGAGTTCTCCTTGGCCTGCTGGAACAGGTCGCGGACACGGCTCGCGCCGACGCCGACGAACATCTCGACGAAGTCCGATCCGGAGATGGAGTAGAAGGGGACGCCCGCCTCGCCCGCGACCGCGCGCGCCAGCAGGGTCTTGCCGGTGCCGGGAGGGCCGTAGAGCAGGACGCCCTTCGGGATGCGGGCGCCGACGGCCTGGAACTTCGCGGGCTCCTTGAGGAACTCCTTGATCTCGTGCAGCTCCTCGATCGCCTCGTCGGCGCCGGCGACGTCGCCGAACGTGACCTTGGGCGACTCCTTCGAGACGAGCTTCGCCTTCGACTTGCCGAACTGCATGACGCGGTTGCCTCCGCCCTGCATGCCCGAGAGCATCAGCCAGAAGAACGCGCCGATCAGGAGGATGGGGAGCAGGAAGCCGAGGGCCGAGAGGAACCAGTTGGTCTGCGGGACCTCGTCGTTGTAGCCGGTGCTGCCGAGATCCGCCGCGGACACCGCGTCGACGACCTCCGCGCCGCGAGGGGCCACGTAGTAGAACTGCACCTGCGTGCCGTTGTCGCCGTCGGCCTGCTTGAGCGTGAGGTCGACGCGCTGCTCGCCGTCCACGATCTTCGCCGAGTCGACCTTGCCGTCCTTCAGGAGGTCGAGGCCCTCCTGCGTCGTGACCGGCCGGAAGCCGGACATGGTGATCAGCGAGGAGCCGATCCACACCGCGACGATCGCCAGGACGACGTAGAGGATGGGACCCCGGAAGATGCGCTTCACGTTCATGCTTGTTGCGGGTGCGACACCCGGCGCCTTTCTGACGAGGAGATTGTGCCTGCCAGGCTACCTCCCGCACTCTGAGCGCCACCCACGCGTTCGCCGTGGGCCGAACGGCCGCGGGCTGTGTGGTCCGGCGGGGATGCGGCGGGCCGCATCCCCGCGCGCGGTCGGCTTCGCGACGGGGTGCGTTCCGCAGAGCGGGGTACGTCGGACTGCCGGGAAACGCTGGCACGCGTTTCCCGGTCCGCGTCCTCTGCCTTGCGGGTGGAGGTCGCGGGGATCGGCGCTTCGGCGGTAGGGACGCGCCGCGAGAACGCAGGAGTTGTCGCACTCGAGCTCGACAGCGACGACTACTGCGGTCTCGGGAAGGAGGCGAAGGTGTCCGAGCGGGGCGTGCCGCGACGAGGGGCAGCAGACGCGGACGGAACGACCGACCAGGCCCGCCCCGGCCCGGGTCAGGCCGACTCGAGGAGGGGCTCCGGGTCGCGGAGGGCGGGCTCGAGGCCGCGGCGGCGCCGGGCGGCGGCCAGCACGGTCACGGCGAGCGCCCCGACCAGCCAGAGCACGAGCACCAGGACCGCGTGCGCGACTCCGATGCTGCCGCCGGCGATCAGCGAGCGGAACGCCTCCACCGTCCAGGTCAGCGGCAGCACGCCGTGGATCGCCTGGAAGAAGGCGGGCGCGGTCTCGACCGGGTAGGTGCCTCCGGCCGAGGACAGCTGCAGCACGATCATCAGCAGCGCCAGGAACCGGCCCGGGGCGTCCAGCAGCGCGATCAGCGCCTGGTTGATCGCCACGAAGGTGAGGCTCGTGAGCACGGCGATCCCGATCAGCCCGGGCAGGTTCGACGCCTCGACACCCACCCCGAAGCGGATGACGAGCGCGGCCAGCACGCCCTGGGCGACCGCCATCAGCGCGCCGGGCAGATAGCTGCGCAGCGCGATGACCCAGGCGGGCCGACGCGCGGCGAGGAGGCGGGAGCTGAGCGGGGCGCTCATCAGGTAGAAGGCAAGCGCGCCGACCCAGAGCGCGAGCGCCATGAAGTAGGGGGCGAGGCCGTAGCCGTAGGACGGCACACGGTTCATCCGCTCGGCGTCGATCCCGACAGGCGCGGCCGCGACGGTGCTGAGCTCCTGCGCCTGCTCGCCGGTGTAGGAGGGCACGTCGTCCGCGCCGTCCGAGAGCTTCGTGTCGAGGGTGCGCGATCCGGAGGCGAGCGAGTCGATCCCGTCGGCGAGGTCCTGCGAACCGGTGGCCGCGTCGGCCGAGCCGGTCGCGGCGGTCTCGGCGCCGTCCGCGAGGTCCGAGGCGCCCGTCGCGAGGGCGGCCGTTCCGGAGGCGAGGTCGGAGGCGCCGGCGGCCGCGGAGGCGATGCCGCTGGTGAGCGGGCCGACCGCGCCGGAGAGGGTGTCCACTCCGCCGGCGAGCTGCGAGGCTCCGCCGTCGAGGGTCGCCGCTCCCTGGGCGAGCGCCTGCGCACCGGTCTGGAGCTTCTGAGCGCCGTCGGCGGTGGTGGACGCCCCGGCGGCCAGGGCGGCGGTGCCGGTCGCGAGGTCGGCGGCTCCACCCGAGACCGTGGCGGCACCGGAGGCGAGCGCCGTCAGTCCGCTGCCGTCGTCGCCGACGAGCGCGGTCGCACCGGAGGCGAGCGTCTGCGCGCCCGCGTCCGCCGAGGAGGCTCCGCCCGCGAGAGCGGCCGCACCCTTCTCGAGGGCGGTCAGCTCGGCCAGGCGCTGAGCGTCCGAGAGGGAGTCGTACCGCGAGAGCAGGGAGGCGAGGCCGGAGTCGACTCCGGTCGCTCCGGAGGCGAGTCCCGGAGTGGCGGCCGCGAGCGTCCCTGCGCCGGTCGCGAGCTGCTGGGCTCCTGCGAGGGCCTTCCCCGCTCCGTCCGAGACCGAGGCGGACCCGGTGGCCAGCGCCTCGGCGCCGGACGCCCCCGAAGCCGCGCCGTCCTTCAGAGTCGACGTCCCCGCGGCGAGGTCGGTCGCCCCCGAGGCGAGCGACGCCGCTCCGCCGTCGAGCTGCTGCGCGCCGTCGGCGACCGTGCGGGCTCCGGTGTCGAGCGCCGCCGCCTGGTCGGGCAGCTGCCCGGTCCCGCTCGCGATCCGCTGGAGTCCCGACGAGAGGTCGGACGCTCCGGAGGCCGCGCTCCCCGCACCCGAGCGGAGGGAGTCGGCGCCGGTCGCCAGCTGCGCGGTGCCGTCCTGCAGCTGCGTGAGCCCGACGACCAGCTCGGACGAGCCGGACGCGGCGGTTCCTGCGCCGTCCGCCAGCTGAGCGGCGCCGTCGGCCGCCTGCTCGAGGCTCGAGTGCACGTCGGTGAAGCCGAGGTAGACGTTCTCGAGGTAGGTCGCGCCGACCTTCTCCTCGAGGGTCTTCGTCACGGTGGTGCCGATGGTGGAGGCGATGTTGCCGACGATCAGGTTGGCCGCGTCGTTCGTCTCGATCGACAGCTTCGCCTGCACGGCCGCGGCGGGATCGTCGCCGCCGACGGAGGCGACGTCGGCCGAGAAGCCGGCCGGCACCGTCAGGACGGCGAGGACGTCGCCCGAGGCGAGCTCGCGGGACGCCTCGTCGGCACCGGTCGCCGTCCAGGCGAAGTCCGAGCCGGACGTGTCGGTGGTGAGCTGCTCGGTCAAGTCGTCGCCGAGGGCGAGCGCGGAGCCGTCCGAGGCGGTCGCGCCGGTGTCCTCGTTGACGATCGCGGCGGGCACCGTGTCGAGGTGGTGTGTGGGATCGAGGTTGGCCGAGGTCAGCAGTCCTGCGTAGATCAGCGGGATGAGCGCGATCGCGGCGAAGACGACGACGAGGCGCGGGTTCACGGCGCGCAGGGCGCGGCGGAGCGGGGAGGTGGTCATGGTCCTTCTACTTCGTGGAGTGCAGGGCGGCGAGCCGCGGCGAGGCGACTCCGGTGACGAGGAGCTCGGCGATGTCGGCGGAGGCCGAGGCCACGGGGCGGCGGGCGTCGCCGTCGAGGAGCCAGCCGACGACCAGCCAGGTGGTGCCGGCGGCGAGGAGGACGGCGAAGCGCTCGACGCGGGCGTGGTCGCCGCCACCCGATCCGCGCTCGGCGAGGGGGGAGAAGGCGAGGAGCCGCTGCGCGAGGAACGCGACGACCGACTCCTGCACGGCGCGGGCCGTGCCTCCACTCAGCACACGGCGGTAGAAGTCGGCGTGCACGAGCAGGCCCTCGAGGAGGCCGCGGACGATGCGGGGGACCGCGCCCTCCCAGTCGGCGGGGGCGGTGCCGGGAGCGACGTCGCCGAACAGCGCGTGCATCCGCTCCACTGCGGCGGCCTCGATCAGGGACGGGACGTCGCCGAAGTGCTGGTAGAACGTGGGCCGGCTGACCCCGGCGGCGCCGCAGAGCTCGGTGATGGAGGGCTGGTCGACGCCCGGGCGGTCGAGGGCCGTCGTGATCGCGGTGAGCAGGAGCTCGCGCGAGCGGGTGAGCCGCGGATCGGTCACGGGGTCCTTCTTCCCGGCGCGAGGAGCGCCTTCTTTACGTCCGTCAGATAACTTACAACCGTAAAGAAGAGCGCGCAAGCGTCAGGAGGAGGGCGGCTCCGGGAGCAGCGTCGCGATGGCGGACGTGTCGACGATCACGGAGTCGTGCGGAGTCAGTCCCGGGCTCCGCGGCGTGGGCACCGGCAGGCGCACGAGCAGGGCGCCCGGATCCACGCCGAAGCGCCCGGAGCGGGTGCGGCCGACCGGATCGCCGTCCAGCTCGGCGAGCACCGGCTGGTCGAGCTCGAACGAGAACTCGCGGCCGGGCCACTGCCGGAGTGACGCGAGCCCGTTGCGGTTGCCGGTCGCGACGTCCAGCGCGAGGCCGAAGCGCCGCCGCAGCAGCACCAGCTCCAGGTCGCCGTCGTCGAGCACGGCTCCGGCGGCCAGCTCGATGTTCGCCACCACGGAGCTGCAGTTGCAGGCCAGCACCATGAAGCAGCGCTGCGGAGGCTCCTCCGCGCCGTCGATCGTGAGGGTCACCTCGAAGCCGGCCTTGAACATCGCCGGCGCCCCCGCCGCGAAGTAGGCGCCCCAGCCCACCCGCTTCTTCAGCTCCTCGTCCGTCTTGTCCATGATCTCGGCGTCCAGGCCCACCCCGCCCATCACCATGAACACCCGCTCCTCGCCGTCGTCGAACGCGGCCGTGCCCACGTCGATGGCGCGGTCCTGCCCGAGCAGGGCGATCTCGACCGCTTCGGGCAGGGAGCCGAGCGGGATCCCGAGGTTCCGCGCGAGGAGGTTGCCGGTGCCGCTGGGCAGGAGGCCGTAGGGGACGCCGGTCCCGCGCAGCACCGTGGCGACGGCCCGGACGGTGCCGTCGCCGCCCATCGAGCAGACCAGGTCCGGGCCCGCCTCGAGCGCGGCGCGGGCCGCGGCGGCACCGGAGTCGCCCGGGCTGGTCTCGAACCAGAGCGGCTCCTTCCAGCCGTGGCGGCGCGCGATCGTCGCGACCAGGTCCTCCGCGGCGCCGACGTCGTCGAACTTGCTCGGGTTGATCACGACGGCGACGGTGCGCTTCTCGGGTGCCTTCACCCCGTCAGTCTGACGGCACCGGCGACCGGTCCAGTCGCGCCGACGCCTCCAGGGCGAGCACGGCGCCGATCTCGGCCGAGAGCGTGGCGGGGAGCGACGGGGGCGCGTCCCAGCGGGGCCCTGCCAGCAGCACCCCGCCGCGCACGCTCGAGCTCTGCAGCGCGGCGACGCTGCCGGCGACGAAGCCGCGGACGCGGGCGGCCACTGCGGGCGCGACTCCGCTCGTCGTGGCGAGGTCGACGAGGTGCCGGTAGGCGATGCCGCCGAACAGGGCGCCGTCCCCCGATCCCTGGTCGACGAAGACGCCGTCGGGGGCGAGCCGGTCGAGCAGGTCCTCGGCCGTGCGGGAGGCGTGGGCCACCAGGCGGGGGTCGGGCCGCAGGCGGTGCAGGGCGAGCGCCGCCCCGATGTAGACGGCGTGGTTGTAGCTGAAGGCCCAGTCGTCGCGGGCGGAGCCGCCCTCGCGGCCGATGCCGTCGGCGACGAAGCCGGTGTCGTCGTCGCGGAGGCGCACGTGCATCCAGTCGAGGGCGGCGCGCGAGAGCTCCTCCCGGCCGTCGGGCCGCAGCCGCTCCAGGCGCGCGCCGAGGATCGCGAACGGGCCGTTGGCGGGCGCGTTCTTGTAGTCCAGCTGCCGACGGCGCCAGGCGAGGCTCGCCCCGTGGCGGAGGTTCCAGCCCTTCGCGACGGCGAAGCGCCAGAGGCGGTCGGCGCGATCGAGGAACCGCGGGTCGCCCGAGGCCTCCCCGAGGCGGGCGAGCGCGCCGCCGAGCCACATCATGTCGTCGAAGTAGCCGTTGACCAGGCGCCCGCCGTTGCGGACGCGGATCGCGCGGTGGATCCGCCGGGCCCGCTCCAGGTGCGCCTCGTCGCCCGTGCGCTCGAAGGCGTCGACGGCCGCGTCGATCGCGTGAGCGAGCCACCAGTAGTTGAACTCGAGATCCGCCCGCAGCGAGGTCGGGTAGCTCATGTGGTAGCCCAGCAGCGGCACCGCGAAGAGCCGCTCGAGGCTCTCCTGCGCGGTGTCGGCGGCGCTACTCGTAGACGTGCGGGGCGAGGACGGCGACATCGCGGAGATTGCGGTAGCGCTCGGCGTAGTCGAGCCCGTAGCCGATCACGAACTCGTTCGGGATGTCGAAGCCCACGTAGGCCACGTCGACCTCGACCTTCGCGGCCTCCGGCTTGCGGAACAGCGCGCAGATCTCGACCGACTCGGCGCCGCGGCTGCGGAGGTTGCCCTGCAGCCACGAGAGCGTGAGGCCGGAGTCGATGATGTCCTCGACGATCAGCACCTTGCGGTTCGTGATGTCGGAGTCGAGGTCCTTGAGGATCCGCACCACGCCGGAGGACTTGGTGCCGCTCCCGTAGGACGAGACGGCCATCCAGTCCATGACGATGTCGAGCTTGAGCTCGCGGGCCAGATCGGCCATCACCATCACGGCGCCGCGCAGCACCCCGACGATGAGCAGGTTCTCGCCCGCGTAGTCGCGCTCGATGGCCCGGGCCAGGTCGCGGATCCGCTCGTGGATCTCGGCCTCGGTGTAGAGGACCTCGGTGATGTCGTCGGCGATGTCGGCTGCTTCCACCCGGCCACTCTACGGGTGCCCGGCCTCCGTCTCGCCTCCGCGAGA
>NZ_PSWM01000034.1:0-29179 GCF_002932795.1 Rathayibacter sp. AY1B5 | reverse complement strand
AGCGCCTCGGCGGCCCGCGCCGGATCGCCCTTCTGCGTGCCGTGCGCCGTGTCGTTCTCCTTGCGGCGCCGGCCGGCGGTCTCGGCGTAGTCGGCGATCGGAGTCGCGGACTGCGTCAGCGAGCGGCCCGCGAAGTCGGTGCGGAACCCGCCGGGCTCCACCGAGAACGCGCGGATCCCCAGCGGCGCGACCTCCTTGCGCAGCGACTCGGTCGCCGCCTCGATCGCGGCCTTCACCGCGGCGTAGTAGCCGGATCCCTCGGGAGAGATCCGCGCCCCGATCGACGACAGGTTCACGATCGTGCCGGAGCGGCGCTCGCGCATCCCGGGCAGCACGGCCGTGACTGTGCGGACGGTGCCGAAGAAGTGGGTGTCGAACAGCCGTCGGACGGCCTCCTCCTCCCCTTCCTCGAGGGCGGCGCGGTAGCCGTAGCCGGCGTTGTTCACGAGGACGTCGACCCCGCCGAAGCGCTCCTCGGCGGCGGCCACCGCGGCGACCACCTGCGCGTCGTCCGTGACGTCGAGCGGGAGCGCCAGCGCCGTCTCCGGGTGCGGCTCCGCGATGTCGCGGACGGAGTCGACGTCGCGCGCGGTGACGACGGCCCGGTGCCCGTGGGCGAGGACCGCGGTCGCGAGAGCGCGGCCGAGCCCGGTCGAGCAGCCGGTGATGAGCCAGGTGGTCATGATTCCTTCTTCCTGTGCGGGCCGTGCGGACCGCATCCGGTCGTCCTCCGTGGTCCGCCGTGACGGTCCCCCGTGCGGGCCGCATCCAGTCCAGCGCTCCTCGCGGATCGCCGACAGGGGTGGACGGCTCAGGCGTACCGCCCCGCCACCTCCGCCAGGCACTCCCGGAACACCCGCACCGCCGGCGACGCCAGCTGCGCCTCCCGCTGCGCCGTGAAGATGGTCCGGCGCGGCGTGCCGGGCAGCTCGAGCAGACGGCAGTCCGGCGCCTCGCCCGCCCAGACCAGGTCGGGCATCAGGGCGACGGCGTGGCCGGAGGAGGCGAGGCGGATCTGCGCCTGCAGGTCGGCGGTCTCGAAGCGGACGTCCGGCTCGAAGCCCGCCACCCGGCAGGTCTGCTCGGCGAAGTGGCGGCTCGCGGTGCCGCGCGGCTCCATCACCCAGGCGGAGTCGCGGGCCGAGGCGAGGTCGACGACGGCGGAGTCGCGGCTCACGGCGAGGCGGATCGCGTCGGTCGTCAGGTCGCTGCGCACCAGTCCGGGCAGCCAGGAGGTCGAGTGGCCGGGGTACTGCTCGGCGACGACGAGGTCGAACTCCCGCGCCCACGACGTCTCGTGCAGCGCGCCCTCCGGCTCGCGCTGCACCATCTCGACCCGCACCTCCGGGAAGCGGTCGGCGACGGCCCGGAGCGCGCCCGGCATGAGCGCGAGCGCGGCCGACTGGAACACCGCGACGCGCACCCGCCCGGTCACCGACTCCCCCGACGCCGCGAGCGCTGCCTCCGCCCGCTCCAGCAGGGCCATCACTTCGCCGGCCGCCTCGACCAGGATCTCGGCCTGGGGCGTCAGCTGCACGCGCCGTCCCGCCTTCCGCAGCAGCTCGACGCCGGCCTCGCGCTCGAGCACCGCGAGCTGCTGCGAGACGGCGGAGGGACTGTAGGCGAGCGCCTCGGCCGCGGCGGCGAGAGTGCCGCGGATGGCCACCTCGCGGAGCAGGACCAGGCGGCGGACATCGAGCACGGCGTCTCTCCGATCAGTCAGCTGAGCTGACCGGTACCGGTAAGGAACGGTCGCTTCTGCTCAACGGTAGTCGGTCGAATACTGAAGGCACCGCCCCTCAGCGCAGATCGCCCCTCAGAGCAGAAGGACCGCACCATGACGGATCTCGCCAGCCCCGCTCTCGCCACCGGCCCCGCCGCCGACGGCCCGTCCGCCGATTCGATCGATCCCCGCCTGGTCGACGAGAGCGTCGCACTGGTGCGGCGCTGGCTGCGCGAGGCGTCCGCGATCCCGATCGACGCCTCCGGGGCGCAGCTCGCCGGCGTGCTGAAGGACCCGTCGGGCCTCGACTTCACGGTCGGCTTCGTCGACGGCGTCGTCCGCCCCGAGGACACCCGCGTCGCCGCCGCCGCGCTGAAGGCGATCGCCGGCGGTGTGCCGTCGTTCCTCCCGGCCCCGATGCGCGGCGCCGTCGCCCTCGGCGGCGTGATGGCGCCGCTCCTCCCGGACGTCGTGGTGCCGATCGCGCGCCGGGTGCTGCGGCGGATGGTCGGCCACCTGATCATCGACGCGACCGACTCGCGGCTGGGCCCGGCCATCGCCGCGATCCGCCGCGACGGCGTCCGGCTCAACATGAACCTGCTCGGCGAGGCCGTCCTCGGCCGTGAGGAGGCCCACCGCCGCCTAGAGGGGACGCACCGGCTCCTCGCCCGCGACGACGTCGACTACGTCTCGATCAAGGTCTCCTCGAGCACCGCCCCGCACAACCCGTGGGCCTTCGACGCCGCGGTCGACGACATCGTCGAGGAGCTGGCGCCGCTGTTCGCCCGGGCCGCCGCGTCCTCCCCGCAGAAGTTCATCAACCTCGACATGGAGGAGTACAAGGACCTCGACCTCACGATCGCGGTCTTCACCCGCATCCTCGACCGGCCGGAGTTCCTCGGCCTCGAGGCCGGCATCGTGCTGCAGGCCTACCTGCCCGACGCGCTCTCGGCGATGATCCGCCTGCAGGAGTGGAGCGCCGCCCGCCGGGCCCGCGGCGGCGCCGGCATCAAGGTGCGCCTGGTCAAGGGCGCGAACCTGCCGATGGAGCAGGTCGAGGCCTCGGTCCACGGCTGGCCGCTGGCGACCTGGAGCAGCAAGCAGGACTCCGACACGAACTACAAGCGGGTCGTCGACTACGCGCTGCACCCGGAGCGGATCCGCAACGTGCGGGTCGGCGTGGCCGGGCACAACCTCTTCGACGTCGCGTACTCGTGGCTGCTCGCGGGCACCCGCGGCGTCCGCGAGGGCATCGAGTACGAGATGCTCCTCGGCATGGCCCAGGGCCAGGCGGAGGCGGTCCGCCGCACGGTCGGCTCGCTCCTCCTCTACACGCCGGTCGTCGCGCCGGCCGAGTTCGACGTGGCGATCGCCTACCTGATCCGCCGGCTGGAGGAGGGCGCGTCGAGCCAGAACTTCATGTCGGCCGTCTTCGAGCTCGAGGCCGACCCGGCGCTCTTCGCGCGGGAGGAGGAGCGGTTCCGCGCCTCCGTCGCCGCCCTCGACGGGGCCGTCCCCCCGGCGCACCGCGTGCCCGACCGGTTCGCCGTGAGCGGCCGCCCGGGACCGGGCGACTTCCGCAGCACCCCCGACACCGACCCGTCCGTCGCCGCGAACCGCGAGTGGGCGCAGGCGATCCTCGCGCGCGTCCCCGCTTCCCGGGCCGGAGCCGACGCGATCGAGGCCGCCACGATCGGCACCCTCGACGAGCTGGAGTCGGTGCTCTCCGGAGCCCGCGGCAGCGGCTGGGGCGACGTCCCGGCCGAGGAGCGCGCCCGCATCCTGCACCGCGCCGGCGACGAGCTGGAGGCGCGCCGCGCCGAGCTGCTCGAGGTCATGGCGGCCGAGGGCGGCAAGACCCTCGACCAGGGCGACCCCGAGGTCTCGGAGGCCGTGGACTTCGCCCACTACTACGCCGAGCGCGCCCTCGAGCTCGACGCGGTCGACGGCGCCCGCTTCCACCCGGCCGCGCTGACCCTGGTCGCTCCGCCGTGGAACTTCCCGGTCGCGATCCCGGCCGGCGGCGTCCTCGCGGCGCTCGCGGCCGGCTCCGCCGTGGTGCTCAAGCCCGCCGGGCCGACCGCGCGCTGCGGCGCTGTGGTGGCCGAGGCGCTGTGGGCGGCGGGCGTGCCCCGCGAGGCCCTGCGCCTGCTCCGTCTGCCGGAGGAGGAGCTGGGGCGCGACCTGATCGCCTCCCCGCAGGTCGACCGCGTGATCCTCACCGGCGCCTACGAGACGGCGGAGCTGTTCCGCTCCTTCCGCGACGACCTCCCGCTGCTCGCCGAGACGAGCGGCAAGAACGCGATCATCGTCACCCCCTCGGCCGACCTCGACCTGGCGGTGAAGGACGTGGTCGCGAGCGCCTTCGGGCACGCGGGCCAGAAGTGCTCCGCCGCCTCGCTCGTGGTGCTGGTCGGCCCCGTCGCGCGCTCGAAGCGGTTCCGCGCGCAGCTGCTCGACGCGGTCTCCTCCCTCACGGTCGGCTACCCGACCGACCCCGCGACGCGGATGGGGCCGGTGATCGAACCCGCCGAGGGCAAGCTGCTGCGCGGTCTCACCGAGCTCGGTGCCGGCGAGACCTGGCTGCTGCAGCCGCGGAGCCTCGACGACTCCGGACGCCTGTGGAGCCCCGGCGTCCGCGACGGCGTGCGCCGCGGCTCCGAGTTCCACCGCACCGAGTACTTCGGGCCGATCCTCGGGATCATGACGGCGGCGACCCTCGACGAGGCGATCGCGATCGTCAACGAGGTCGACTACGGGCTCACCTCGGGCCTGCACGCGCTCGACCCGGCGGAGATCGGCGCCTGGCTCGACGGGATCGAGGCGGGCAACCTCTACGTGAACCGCGGGATCACCGGGGCGATCGTGCAGCGCCAGCCGTTCGGCGGCTGGAAGAAGTCGGCGGTCGGCCCGGGCACCAAGGCGGGCGGGCCGGACTACCTGCTCGGCCTGGGTTCCTGGACCGCGGCGCCGTCGGAGGCGACGGCTCCGGTCGTCGGGCCGGTCGCCCGACTGCTCGCCGCGGCGCGCGCGGAGCTCTCCGCCGAGGAGCTCGCCGGCGTCGAGCGCACGGCGCGCAGCTGCGCGGCGGCGTGGGCGGCCGGCGCACCCCGCGACGTGACGGGGCTGGAGGCGGAGCGCAACGTGTTCCGCCACGTGCGCTACGACTCCGCCGTGCTGGTGCGCCTGGCCCCCGGGGAGCCGCTGGGGTCGCTCGTGCGGGTGGCCGTCGCGGCGGCGACCGCGCAGGCGCGGGTGGTCGTCTCGAGTGCCGTGGCGCTGCCTCCGCAGCTCGCCGCCGGTCTCGACGCGGCGGCCGGCGCCGTCGTGGTCGAGGACGACGCGGCGTGGGAGGCGCGGGTGCGCGCTCACGGCGCCGGACGGGTGCGCCTGCTGGGCGCCTCCGCCGCGACGGTGACGGCCGTGACAGGCGGGCGCCCCGACCTCGCGGTCTACGCCGGCGAGGCGACCGAGGCGGGCCGGCTGGAGCTGCTGCCGTTCCTCCGCGAGCAGGCCGTGTCGATCACGGCCCACCGCTTCGGCACGCCGGACCACCTCACGGACGGGCTGCTCTGACCGCCCTGCTCTGACCGGCCTGCTCTGACCGGCCTGCCGCGGTCCGTCACTCCGCGATCCCCCTCCCGCGAGATGCCGCGCGGAAGAGGGCGCGGGAGCGCGCCGCCGTGTACCGGGAGCGCGAGGAGAAGCTCGAGACCGACTGCGTCGCCGCCACCGATCGAGAGGGCGCGCTCCTCGCGGAGCTCGAGGAGGACATCTTGAAGCTGCGCGCGGCATCGGAGGAGCAGGCCGCGGCCGCTCGGCTCGATGCGGCGAGGGCGATCGAGGGCAGGGACGCCTCCGTCTCCGTGGACGCCGGTCGGTCCATGGGGCGGTGGTCGACGTCGCGGGCTTCGCTGCTGCGCTGATCTCCTCGGCCATGGTCTCGCGGGACCGCCCGGACATCGTTGCGATTCGGCCGCGGAGGATCGCTTCGGGGAGTACGACACACGCGCCAACGTCGGAGGCGGCGGTCACGATGGTCTTCTTGCAGTGCTCACCTCGGGTCATGCCGACGGAGGCGCTGGCCCCCGTGGTGAACACCGTCGACGTGATGGCGCGTCAGCCTTGCGTCGAATCCGAGACCACTCGATTCGATGATCGAGAGTGTGTCATCTCGTCGAGAGCGGTCTGAAGGGGAGCGAGTGCGCACCGCTCAGGACTACCCGATCGTCAGGTCAGAGTGGTGGGCTGGGGCGTCACCGGGTACGACAGTGGCGGGACGTCGTCCGCGGTCGGGCAGAACGTCGTCGAGCCGAGTTCGACTCGCGTGGTGTTCGGAGCACCGGATACCGCGATGAGCATGGTGGCGGCGCCCGTGGGCACGCAGGAGCCGGTGGTATCCAAGAGGAAGGTGAGATAGGCGTGTCCGCCCGGGTCGACCTCGACTGGTGTTCCCGGGAACTGCTCGCCTGAACTCGCCTGGACAGCGATCGCCGCCTGGGTGCCCTCGGCGTCGAGGAACGTCACCTGCGGAGTGCCCTGCAGCTCGCAGGATCCGCCGCCGGCGTCGGTCAGCTCGACGGTCACTGTCACTTCGTCCTGAGTCGTCAGCGTCGAGGTCTCGCTGAGCTCGCAGCTCTCGCCGGTCGGTGGTGTCGTCGTGACCGCACTCGAGCCGCGGACCGGGGTGGAAGCGTCCGGAGCGGAGCTGTGTGAGCTCGACGGGGTGCAGCCCGCGACTCCGAACGCGAGGAGAACAGCGGCGCCGCCGAGGATGAGCGCATTTCTCGTCACTGCGGGCCTCGATTGTCCACGCGGCACTCCTTCGATCATCCGGCGCGACGTGCGGCTCGTGGCCCTCAGGACGCTCTCGTCGCGACTCTTCGAGCGCCTCGTCACAGTGTGCGCGCGGAGAGGGCGGCAGGGGAAGAGAGACGCCGGTACCGACAGGCTGCGTGGGGGCTGGGACTTCATGTGGTTGAGGATCGGCGTCGGCGACGTCACTGCCCTTCGAGCCGGGAGCACTGAGGTGACCACCGACTTCACGCACCACGACGCCCTGGCGATGTTCTGGATGGTGGGCACCGCGAGTCCAATTCATGATGGGTCATCTCAACCCACCCGGGATGCTCCGTCAGACCCTCCCCTGGCTTTGCACGCGTCTCCCATAATCCGCGTTATGTCAGTTTGTTCGCACACACTCCGCTCGACGGGCTCCGAGGTGTGGTTGCACACGAGCTTCGGAACCCGTCGGAGTCCCGCCGGCTAGGCGCCGGGTGCGAGGTCGAGCTGCGTGAGGATGCCGAGCTCGTCGCTGCTTCCCCAGCGCTCGGCGAGTTTGCCGTCGACGAAGGTGCTGATCTGCATGCCGCGGATCTTCACGGACTTGCCCGTCGGCGCGTGGCCCTGGAACACACCGGTCTGCGTGCCGGTCAGCGTGTAGGCGAACGCGACGCTGTCGTCGTCCGCGACGAGCTTCTCGACCTCGAGTGCCATGTCGGGGAACGCGGTCCGCAGTTCACCGAAGAACGCGGCGTATCCCTCTGGACCGGGTGCCTGGCCGGGCGCCGGGTCGTGATCGACCGAGTCGGGCGCGACGAGTGCGTCGAACGCGGCGAAGTCGCCGGCGTTGACCGCCTCACCGAAGGCCTGCTGGGAGGCGATGTTCTGCTCGCGAGTCATGTGCTGTCACCTGTTCTGCACCGGTCCGGTGCCTCGAGGAGTGGTGCGGGTCGTCAGCGACGGTACGCAAGCCCGTCGAAG
This sequence comes from Rathayibacter sp. AY1B5, assembly GCF_002932795.1. Classification (NCBI taxonomy): domain Bacteria; kingdom Bacillati; phylum Actinomycetota; class Actinomycetes; order Micrococcales; family Microbacteriaceae; genus Rathayibacter; species Rathayibacter sp. AY1B5. The sequence continues at coordinate 21,693 of NZ_PSWM01000034.1, read as the reverse complement.
GCGGTATAGGGCTTGCGCGCTCCCCCGGGCGCTTCCCACTGCCGCTTCTCATAAGCGAGATTATGTCAGCTTGCTGAGGTTCAGCTAGTCATAGCCGGCCCTCCAACCGGCCGCCCGAAGAGGGAGGCGCGGCCATGGCAGCACCGGCACCTCTACGCCACACATGATCAAACCTCGCAGCCACCACTGCACGCGCACCAGCCGCTGCTCATTTGGACAGGCTCTCGCCCAAACCACCCCTTCACATCACGTACATCGGTTTGTGGATACTCACGTCTAAGTGAAGTACATCCCACCTCACAGGTCGCACCCTAATTGGCGAACTGGCTAGCGACTAAAGCGCGGGCTGGTCCTCCGAGATCAGCCGCGCAATAGGCGCTTGCCGGGCTTTGACCTCTCTTATTGTTTTTGTGTCTCCTCGCGACGGTCGCGACGGCGCGAATCTCCCCAAGCAACAAGACTGGCCGCAAAACCTCCCGCAAGACCGAGCAGCACACCGAACATCAGCGTGCGAGTGTTCTGATTTGCGCGCTCCGGCATTGAATCTTCGTACTCAATCACGTACGGAACAAAGTCCGAGGAATGGCCGGACGGTGAGGGGTTGCGTGTTTCACACTCTTGACCTGCGAACTCTGTCGCTTCAGGAAAGTCCAATTTGCGGTACCCATTATCGGATGTTGAACTGAAGCACGTCTCTGTGGGGTAAGGGCCAGCTAAACGATAATTAACCCAAACGTTTGGTGAAGTGAATGCGGTCGTAGCGCCGTCCGTGTTCGATAGGAGTGATACGTCAAGATCACACCGGAAGGTTTGATAATCTTCGACAACCCATGAAGCAGTTTCGGTCCAGCCATTTTCTGTTCGGCGTTCGTCAATAATTTCGTAGTCTGGTTTGCCCGGTAATTCCTCATAACAAGATTGAAGTAATCCACCCTTCTCGGTGGTGACTTCTATTTTCACTTGCAACCACTTTCCTGGAGCGGCGTGCACGTAGATCATTGCGTTACTGACTCGCTTTTGGTTGGCTCCAAGATGGTTCAAGTCGGCACCCCATGAGTATGACGTCAAAATACTATTCGTGCTGCCGGAAATGGTGACATTTATGGTGTCAAAAATTGATAGCTGCGGAACGGGCCTGTTAGAACTCGGGATAAGGTTTACTGCTACCGCACAGCTAACAAGAAGACCGGTGAGAGTAATGATAGGGAAATCTGAATTTCGAAAAGAGCAAACTATTCTAGCAAAGGATCGGAGAGCTTTACTAAGGGCCCGGCACAACCGGAAGAACCATCTACGCAAATGTGAAACGCGATACGGCATCGCATCCGCCTTCCGTGTGCTCGCCATCCGTGCCTTCTCGTGGCTCGATAACCTCATTGAGAAGTAGTCAAAAAAGCCGCTGCACTATACTTTAGTCGGAGTTCAACGAGGTATGGTTGTTCGTCGGCTTTCGGCCAGCCCTGGCGCCGGTCGCAGTGACAGCTGGAGGCGTGATGGTTGCCGCCTTCGCGATCGGGGCGACCGTTCTTCTCGCTCGACGCAAGGAAAGTCCTCCTACCTCATCAAGCAGATGATGCACGCGTCGTCTAGCTGAGTTACACCCCAACGCAACACGTCCGCGATGGCGCGGCTCGCGTTGCAATAGGGCCGGTTCGTCCGCTGCGCAACGCATCTGCGCCGAGGTTCAGACACGACGCAACACCTTCGCACCGCTCGACTGACGTCTACAGCTGATCGTGCTCAGCGCCAGAGTTGGAGGATCCGCTCGCGGAGTTGTGCCGAGATGCTCCGGTCGCCGCGTAGGAATCGGCTGAGTAGCGCGGAGGCGTACTCGTCGTTGAGGCACTGCTCGAGCAGCCGGCGCACCTCGGGTGAGGTATCGCCGTGGCCGCCGATATCGTAACTGGTGAGCATCCACCGCATCGCCTAGGCATCGCTGACCCGCCCACCCTCGGGTACGCACCCGTGAGGGCAGGGCATCGCCGCGGACGACCCCCACAATCTGCAGATTGTGGGCCGAATCGCATGCACGCTGCAGCGCCCTCTGCCGAAGGTTCGAATCAGCGCTGGGCAGGCGCCATCAGCGGTCGGTGCGTCGAGGTCGACGCCATGTTCAAGCAGTCGGCGCCGCTCGGCTCCAGAGGCATCGATGTGCTGGTGGCAAGACTGCTCACAGAGCCCGAGGCACGACAGCGCGGGCATCTCGGCGTACAGCTGCTCCAGGCGCGCCAGAGCTCTCTCGCCCGCCATCCGGCAAGCGTCCGAGCTCACAGAGACTCGTCCGCCGGTGGGAGAGCCAGCGCGACCTCCACGGTCCGCGCGTCCTTCAACTGCGCACGCTGCACCGCCCGATACACGGTCGATCGAGCGACCTTGAACTCGGTCGCAAGCTCCGCGACGGTGTAGTTGCCGGCGTGATGCTCAGCGACCAGATGCGCTTCGATCTTCGGCGAGAGCTTCGGCGCCCGCCCGCGCAGCCGACCCTTCGCCTTCGCGATCTTCATGCCCTCCTTCGTGCGAGAGCGAATGAGGTCGCCCTCGAACTCGGCGACCATCGCAAGGACGTTGAACAGCAGCCGGCCAATCGGGTCCTCCGGATCATGGACCGATCCCCCGATGTTGAGCTTCACCCCTCGGCGCGTCAGCTCGTCGACGATGTCGCGCGCGTCGGTGATCGAGCGCGCGAGCCGGTCGAGTTTTGTCACGAGCAACGTCGATCCGGTGTCGCACGCTGCCAGCGCTTCGCGCAGCGCAGGACGATCACGATTGCGACCCGTGAGGCCGGAATCGACATAGATCCGGTCCGACGGAACGCCGACCGCCTCGAGCGCATCGCGCTGTGCGGTCGCGTCCTGCTTGTCCGTCGAGACGCGGGCGTATCCCACGAGAGCTGCCATCCGAACAGTGTGTCATTTGACACCCCGTCATCGGGCATTTCATCGGGCGGGTCTAACGGGACAATGAGAGCCGCGAGTTCTCGGCACGTCGAGACGTGATCTTCGGCGGCCGGACGACGACCCCTCATCGGACGCCGGACGCATCGACGCACTAGCCCTCCGAGGCTCGCGCCGCACTACCGTCGAATGCGCCCGCCCAAGGCACCCCTAATCCAGTAAGGGGGTGTCCTGCCCGCAGCACGGTGAGGGTGGCAGCCCGTTCGAGCCGGGCCGGGTCACAGGAGCCTCGCGCTGCGGGCGCGAGGCTCCCGCTCGACGCGGAGAGCGATTCCCGATCGGTACGCATGTCCAAATCCTCGCGCATCGAACAGGGGCCGGAGAGGCTCCTCGACGCCGGAGCGGCTGTCCTCATCTACTCCGGAGGTGTCCGTTAGGGGGACTTGGGTTCAGCCGGTCGTTGCAATACCACCGTGAGTCGGAGTGTTGGCGATGGGATCGAAGTTGAAGCAGCGTGCCCGGGGTGGCGCGGTTCTGGGAGCTGCCGAGGGAAGGGTCGAGTCGGTCGGCGGCCCGTGATGCTGTCGGCGTGCCGGTGAAGAGCCGCTCAACGGAGCAATCAGCTGCTTTCCGTCCGTCGCCTCGCAGGGGGTGTCTGCTCGGATCTTATGCTTGATTCGTCACATTGTTTAGTGGTTCAGTATCGCGTCGACGTTTTCGGTCGTTCCGTATCCCACCATTCGATGAGGTTGGCGTGCAAGATTAGCGCGAAGGCTTCGACTGCAAGGTCGCCTCCGGTGGTCAGGGAATCGATTGCGGCAGGGTCCCACTGGTCGAGATTCACTACCTCGTCAGTGGAGGTGGGTGTAGCTCGAATGGTTGTGTCAACGCTCCATCCGTTTGAGCTGTGGGTTGCGGTAGCCGCGATGACGTCGTACGGGGTGGAGTAGTGGCGGCGCATCCACCCCACGACGTCGGCGAGGTCGCGGGTGTCGGTCAATCGTTCTCGATCGGGGTGTAGACGGGGCATCCGGTCCCGTAGGGCGGTTGGATGATGGGTGCGGCGGTGGTGCTGCTGGTAGATCGGGTGTTTATGGTGCTGTCGATTTTGTAGGCGTTGACGATGCCGATGGGGTTAGCGAGGGGATCGGAGCCGTTGTAGGCGTTATATCCGAAGAGAACGAAGTAGACGGGTGTGCAGTTCGCGTCGTAGAGCGTCTTAGAGCCTGAGCTCCCGGGTGCGTAGAGGCCGTAGCTGAGTGTCTGCTGAATATCGAAGTTGGTGTCCGCGTCAAAGTGGCCGCGAGCGATGATGTGATTCAGTCCGAACCGGGAATTTCCGCAACGCAGCGGCAAGTCCCCCTGGTCGTTGCTGTAGCTGCCGAGCGAGTGGTCGTACGTCTGTCCGTCGCAGGAATGAGTGTTCAGTCCTGGTACGTCAGCCTGAGCGGCAGGTGCGACAACCGTACCCAGGACGAGCGCAACGAACACCGTGGCGATTTTGCCAGCGGACCGATTTCGTGAGGTGTGCATGACTATTACGACCTTCATCCAAGTCCCCGCGCTCACCCCTTGTGAGCGGTCGTCGTGCACGTCTAGGCCTACTCCGCATAGCTCGGCAATACAACCCTGGGTGTTGCCGACACCCGGGCTTGGCAGCGGGACACGCATGCCCTTCGAAGATCATCAGTGGGACAGTGTTCGTGGCAGCGAGCTGCAAGTTGGCGTCTGCGGGAGGGCCGTTCCCCGCACCAGCCCGGCGCGCGGGATGCGCCGCGCGCGGGCGCGGGCGGCAGCGTTCCGCAGGACAGCCGCTCGCGGCCATCACTGCTACTGCAGCGACCAGCGCCAGTTCCGAGCGCAGTAGGAACATCCCGCGCGGATGTCCTCCGGCCCGAACGTCGGAGTAATGATCGACGGTGCGAGCTTCACCGCCACAGGCTTCGCGGGACGATACCGCTGCCCGCAGACGTCTAGGCGCCCGGCCAACCATCCCCATATGGGACGGAGCTGAGCGGGTAGCGTCACCGGCATGACCTCGGGTTCGCGTCACCGCATTCGAGTTGCTGCCGCGCTCACAACCGGAGCGGCGCTGCTCACCGCCGCCAGCTGCGCGCCGGCGGTGCAGACGTCGGGATGCCCGGGCTGGGCGTATTTTGGATCCGCGGAAGCTCGCTACGAGGTCGCCGAAGCGGTCATCACGACCGCCTCCCCTCGCGCCTCGGGAACTCAGAGCGTCTTCAGCGTCGCAGCATCCGCATACATGGTCACCGTGGATGAGACAGAGAAGGGACCGTTCATTGCAGGAGAGACAATCCGCGTCGTGTCGATGCCTGATGCGTGCAGCGGCACCGACCTCTACCCGGACGGAGACCCGATGGACACCGACCAGCCCCTCCGCCTGTACCTCAGTTCCGGGAACGGATTCTGGGCGACGCTGACTCCGCTCGAGGGCGCTGAACCGATCGAGGAATAGCCCGCCAGTCGATCCCCTACCGGACACCACATCCTCTCAGGCCGCTGTTCTGGGAGAGTGGACTGAATCGTGAGGGGCACCAATGATTGATGCGCGGCGGACCGTAGAGATGGATCGGCTGCCCGGAGGGTTCCGATGAACGGTCCGCGCGAAGTGCTCGGCCTTCCGCCCTTCGCGCTGTTCTGGAGCGCAACGACCATCCGCTCTTTCGGCAGTGCGATCGCGGGTGTCGCGTTCCAGGTGCTGATCGTCTCGGTACTGAACGCAACGCCTGCGGAGATCAGCATTCTCGCGGCGCTCGGCGTAGTGCCGTACCTGCTGTTCGGTCTGATCGTGGGCGCGCTCATGGATCGGTGGCGGCGCCAGCGGACGTTGGTCGTCACCAGCATCGGGCGTGCGCTGATTCTGGGAATGATCCCCGTCCTTCTCCTTCTCGATGCGCTCACCTTCTGGTCACTCGCCGCGGCAGTCCTGCTGCTCGGTGTCCTGACCTTGTTCGCGGACTCGGCCGCGCAGCCGTTCCTCCCGCAGATCGTTCCCCGGTCGTCCTTGGTGATGGCCAACGCGCGACTGGGCCAGAGCGAGACCCTGGCGGGAACGGCAGGACCCGCGCTCGGCGGAGCACTGCTCAACCTGATCGGCTCACCACTCCTGCTCGCCTTCGACGCTGCCATCAACGCGGTGTCGGCGGTGCTGCAATCACGCATCAAGGTGGAGGAGCGCCGGCCCGATCGCCGCGCACCAGGCCGTCACATCGGTCACGACATCCTCGAGGGAATGCGATTCACCTACCGGCACCGCACCCTCCGGCCGCTCGCGCTCTCCGTCCACGCCTGGTTCCTCGGCAACAGCATCGTGACGACGGTGTTCGCGGTGTTCGTTCTCCGAGAGCTGTCCCTGCCCGCTTGGGCGTTCGGCGTCTCGCTCGCGTTCGGCGGCGTCGGTGGCCTCCTCGGAGCTCTCGTCGCACCTGCTGTCGGGGCGCGGGTCGGAGCGGGTCGTGCGATCCTGCTGGGCCGCGCGCTCGTCATCCTGCCCTGGCTGGCACTCGCCGTTCTTCCCCTCGACGTGGACAGCGGCCTCGGTCTCCTGCTTCCCGTCGTCTGCGCCGTGCAGTTCGTCTACGGGCTGTCGATGGGTATTGAGGATGCCAACGACACGGGATACCGGCAAGCGATCGCGCCCGACGAGATCCAGGGCCGCATGAACTCCACCATCCGCACAGCGAATCGCGTCGTGTTTCTCTTCGGTGCGCTGTTGACCGGCGTCCTCGTAACGGCTTGGGGCTACAACCTGACGATCGGAGCGGCGGCGATCGCCTTCACCGCAGCCGCGCTCATCGTCGCACTCTCCCCCCTGCGCAATGCCCGCCACGAAGACGCAGAGATCTCTCCCGAGCAGGCTCCCGACTCGATGGACGAGACAACTCGCTAAGCGAGCCCGCCTGACGCCAAGTTGAGGTGTGCTCCAAACGAGCGCTCTCTGCCGCCATAATGCGATCGCAGAACACCGCCACAGAGCGATCATCTCTACATTTCGCGGCGGTCGGTGTCGCTCATGCGTGTACCGGTGAACGATCCCCATACGGGACGCCCTCTAACCCGTTCCCGTACGGGACGATGCGAGCGCTAGTCTCCTCGCCGTGATCATTGATCTAGAGCCCGGCGACGCGCGGTGGGCGGCCGCTCTTCTCGTCCTCCGCGAGCTGCGCCCCCATCTCACTGACGAACTGCTCGAGCTGGTACTGCGAGAAGGCGCGCCCCAAGGTCTCCGCTTCACCGCCCTACTGCAAGACGATCGCTGCGTGGCTGTCGCCGGCTGGCGAGTAGTCGTCAACACGAGCGCCATCAGGAAGCTCTACGTCGATGACCTCTCCACCGCCGCCGCCGAGCGATCCCACGGTCACGGCGCGGCACTCCTAGCCGCCCTAGCGGAGCGAGGCCGGGAACTGGGGTGCAGCGCGATCGAGCTCGACTCCGGCGTGCAACGCTTCGAGGCGCATCGCTTCTACCTACGCGAACGGATGGACATCACCGCCCATCACTTCGCTCGACGGCTCGACCAGTAAGTGCAACGGGCTGCCTCCCCGCACCGTTCAGCAGGGGACCGCCACCGGACGCCGGATGTCAGTGGGTAGTTTCACCGTCCGGACGACGATCCCCATACGGAACGGCGCTAGCGTGGCGGAATGGCAACGACGATGGGCCCGAAGGAACGAAGGGTGCGGTTGAAGGCTGCCGCGTTTGGCTGGGGGCTTACTACTGCCCTCGTGGTTGCCGGAGTGTTCTGGAGTTGGATCCAACTCGGCTTCGACCTCGTCGCTGACTGGCTCGGCAAAACAGAGTGGACTCTAGGCGAGTTCGAGAATTGGGATGCGCTTGCCGTTGCCAGCGGAACAGTCGCCCTCATGGCTGGGCGCCGTTGGGTCAGTTGGAAGAGGTTCTTCGCTGACTACGGCGGCCTTGTCGTTGTGATCGTGCCTCTCAGCTTCGTGGTGATCCCCTTAGTACCCGATTTTTGGCAGCAGGTGGTGAAGGCGGTGGTCGTGGGTTTGGCGTTACTCCTACTGCGGGCCACCTTCAAGGATCTGCCACGCGTGTCCGATACGACGCACCCCTGAACGACGGTGACCGCACGGGGGACGCTGACCGGTGGTACAGCTACTTACCGGTACCCGGGAGCCCACCGGAAGTGATCTGAGGTCGCCCGGTCGCGTAGATGCGTCGGTCGAGGCCGCGCGCAGCGCGGTCGGGATCTGGGTCCTTCTTGCGGTGAGTGTTCACATACTCGAACGCGGCCGCGAGCTCGGGGTCCATGTCCTTCTCTGGCCGCGTCTGCGCGCGCTCCGGTCGGGACCGCTGCGCGCACGGTCGCGGCTCACCCGCCGGCCCCGGACAGCGTTGACCTGAGGCGTTGTCGTGGATCGACATTCGCCCGTCAGGGCGGAGCGCGTGGTCCTCCTGGCAACCGGAGCAGAGCGCGAATTGCAGCGGCATCGCGGGCGCCTAGGTGAGCAGCTGGACGGGGACGCCGGCGGCGACGTCCTCGCCCTCGATGGTGGCGAATCCGGTGACGGTCCCGATCGCGTCGACGCCGAGTGAGGAGTCCGGGAACCGGGCGACGAGGGAGGCGCCGCGGTCGGTGACGTGGGTGGCGTCGTAGTTGGCCTGGGTGGCGCTCTCGAACTCGAAGACGAACGCCTTCGTCTCCTGCTCTGAGAGGCGGACGCCGAAGTGCTTCACCAGGGCGCCATCGGCGCCGGTGAGCTCGATTCCGTAGGTGAACCACTCTGCCGGCTGTCCCGGCCCGATCGGGTCGCCCAGAGTGAAGGTCGCGGTGATCCCGGAGGTGTCGGCGGCGACGTGAACGGCCAGCAGCTCGCGAGGCGTCGGGATGCTCATGGGCTCACCCTAGAACCGCGTCGGCTTCGTGGACACGTCCAGGGTCCGGTGGGAGGGTGGGCTCATGTCGAAGCCTCGGACCAAGCTCGCGCGTGCCGCGCTGATCAGCAATGGCATGGTCTGGTTCGGGCTGTCGCTGATGCTCTTCTCCATCGCCGGCGAGCAGACCTACGCGGCATTCACCGGGACGTGGTTGAACGTCCTCGGGTGGTCGCTGATCGTCCTCGTGGCCGCGGGCCTGGCCGTGGTCGGTGTGATCGAGAACCGGAACATCCGGGCGGGGAAGAAGTACAAGCCGCGTCCTCGTAGCTGACTCCCGCTCGAGCGCGCGGCCGTTCCACGTGCTCGGGTGGGGGGGTCGAGGGGGCTCTCCCCCTCGTGGGCCGGCACTGCCGGTCCGCCGCTCCCATCGGCGCCGGGTGCGACGATGGGAGCATGTGGGAACTGGCACACCGGACGCGCGCTGAATCGGCATCGACGGTTGTGCAGAGCAACGCGGCGACGTCGGCCGCGGCGATCGCGGAAGTGCGCGCTGCGATCCCGGAGGATCACGTCATCCTCTACGTGCTCCGGCTCGCGGACGGCTCGGCGTAGGGGTTCAGGCCGTCCCGGCGAGGAGGGCGACGGCCGCTGCGGAGAAGAGGACAACGGCCGCCACGAGAGCGCCGCGGGCTCGGGCGCGCTTGTCGACCGCGACCTCGGACAGCTGCGCGGAGTGGAGCTCGGAGTCGCGATACAGCGGCACGACACCGGCGGCGACGAGCGCAGCAGCCGTCACGGCCAGCAGCAGAGCGATCACGTCCCACATGCCGACCAACTTACTCAGCCGCGGGGGCGGCGCTGCGGTGGGGGGTGCGTTGCGCGGCCGTCGTGACGACGGCGGTCGCGCGGGTGAGGTTGGGGCCGATGGCGTCGGCTTCGAGGACGCGGCCGGTGCGGCGGTTCTCGCCTTCGCCCCAGGCGACGGTGCGCTCGTAGCCGACGACGATCACGCCGTCTCCCTTGTGGAGGGAGGCGAGCACGTGCTCGCCCAGCTCGAACTTCGCTTCCACGAAGTGCGTCGTCGGGGCCTCGTGCGGGGTCCACTCGCCGCCGCGGTATTCGCCGGTGTTCTCGATGACGCGCAGCTTCACGATCTGCACGCGGCCCGCCTGCACGGCTTCGGGGTCGGTGGCGAGGTTGCCGGTGATCGTCCTGGTGCTCATCTGTCGTCTCCTGCTCGTGCGGTTCGTGGGTCCCGTCGACGTTGACGGGCTCTCGGTCGCGGGCTCGGCCGCGGGGGTGTCTGTGGGGTCGTCGGCGGGCGGTTCGATCCCCCAGGATGCGAGCGCTTCGCGCCGGGTGATTTCCACGGGCGGCTCGGACAGCGCTCTGCGCTGTTCGAGCTCGGCGCGGGTCACGTACTGACCGGGGATGCGGCGTTCGTCGCCGTAGGCGGCGCGGTAGAGCCGGTCGGCGTCGTTCTCCAGCCGGTCCACCTCGGCCTGCCGGTCCGCGAATCCGGCGAGGTATCCGGCCCGGAACTCATCGCTCGGGATCTCGCCGCTCATGCCGCGTGCTTGTCGATGAGGTCGGGGCGGAACCCCGACCAGTGGTCCTGATCGCTGGCGACGACGACGGGGGCGGCGGAGTAGCCCAGCTCCTCCATGACGTACTCGAGCGCGGCCGGGTTGGTGGTGAGGTCCACGACGTCGTACTCGATGCCCTTCGCGTCGAGCGCGCGGTAGGTCGCGGTGCACTGCACGCACGACGGCTTCGAGTAGACCGTGAGCATCAGTCGGCCCACCCGTCCGACTCGTCGCCGCGGTGCGGGTCGTGCTCGTCGTTGAGCCGGGTCCAGGCGTGCAGCTCGGCCCACTGCTCGGCGGCGTCGTGGTGTCCTGCCTCGGTGAGGAGGTCGATGATCGGCGTCGCGCGCGCGCACGTGAGCGTCGGGGCGATCGCTTCCGCGACGGCGGGGTCCGAGAGAGTCACCGCGAACGTCGCCACGGCCGCCTGGTAGATCGCCACCGCGTCGGGGGTGACCTGCTGCTCGCTCATCGCTCCGATCCTCCCTCAGCGTGGTGCCGATCGCCCTCGTCGTCGTCCGTGGCGTGCTCCGCGATCCACAGGTCCGCGGCCTCGTCACGTCCGAATGCTCGCAGGAGTCCGGCCAGCGCGTCGACCTCGGCACAGCTGAGTCGGACGGCCAGGTCGTCGGCGGTGTCCCCGTGGGAGAACACGGAGGCGAACTCGGCAACCGCGTCGAGGAGGGTCGGCTCCTCCGCCGCGGGGCTGGTGGTGATGGTGTCTGACATGGCGTTTCCTCCTCGATGGTGGTGCGGGCTACTGCTGGGTGCGGGTGAGGGTGTCCACGAACATGACGCCCTCGGTTCCGGGGATCGTGGCGGTGTGCGCGAGCGCCCAGCCGTTGCGTGCGTGGGCGGCAAGGTCCTCGTCGCGCTCCGCGATCTTGCGGAACTGGGTGCGCATCCCCTCCTCGGTGGCGGCCGGGACGAAGGTGCTGACGGTCGTGATCTGCTGCATTTCTCTTCCTCTTCCTCATCGTTTTTTTGCCGTGATTCTCAATCAGGTTTGTCAAGCCAGCGGGGGTGGTCTGGCTCGCCTGTTCTTCCTTCTCTCCCAGCGTTTTTTTGCCTGGAAGGCACGTAGTGCCGAGCAGAGGCGGAGGCGGGAGCGCAACCCGGAGGGCGGCGGAGGAGAGGTTGTCGGCGCGATGTGAGGGAGCGCAGCGACCGCGTGGCGGGAACCTCGGAGGAGCCGGCCGCGCAGCGGCTTGCGTCGACGCCGTAGGCCCGTACGCTGCCGAAGGCTTCCAGGCAGAAATGCGCGCAGCGCACACCACAGCGCCGACCGAGGTCGGCGTCTGCTTGCTCGCGGAGACTTCCGCCGAGGGGGTTCGATCGGCCAGAGGACGAGCCTCTACTGGGAGGCTGTCTGCTCTTGAGCAGGAGCGCGCCGAGTGGCGTCCGCCTCGTGGCGATACAGCGAAGCCCGATCCCACCTGACGAGGTGGCCCGGATCCTCAGCAGTACGGCCGCGGGTACCGTTCCCTGGCGGTCTGCGTGCTCGTTCGCCTCGGTCTGCGCGGGGATGGAGAGCAGCGCGCTGCCTCGGGCCTTCACGCGAAGGAGCGCACAACGGATCGTCGCTCTCGCTGAAGCCGCCCGCCGCGCGGATGCTCTCCCAGCGATCTTCTCGCCTCGTTGAACGTCCGCGACTGCTGTGTCGTGTCCTCGGTGGGACCACCTCGGCCCCCGCATTACAGGAGGCATCATGCTCAAGCGAATCGCGACCACTGTGACCACTGCGGCGTTCGCCGCCGTCCTTCTCGCCGGATGCTCGACGGCCGCCGGCTCGGCCGCCTCGTCGGAAGCGCCGGCCGACAGCCCTTCCGCCACCGCCTCCGCCTCCGCTGAGACGGCGGCTCTCACGACGGCGTCCTCGCCGCTGGGCGAGATCATCACGGACGAGGCCGGCTACACCGTCTACACGTTCACGAAGGACACGCAGAACTCGGGCAGCAGCAGCTGCTACGACGAGTGCGCCACGACCTGGCCGGCCGTGTCGGCGTCCAGCACGACCGCCGCGGACGGGATCACCGGAGAGGTCGGCTCGATCACGCGCACCGACGGGACGACCCAGCTGACCGTCGACGGATGGCCGGTCTACCGGTTCGCGAAGGACACCGCGCCGGGCCAGGTCAACGGGCAGGGTGTGAAGGACGCCTGGTACGTCCTCCTCCCTGACGGCACGATGAACAAGGAAGCCGCGGCCATGAGCACCTCCACCCCGGCGTCCTGATGCGACGGCGACCCGTCCCCGCGGGCAGCGAAGCGCATCGCCCGGACGGGTCGCCGGTTCTCGACAGGCAAGGACGGAAAGGGATGACCGGCAGTGATCGCAGCAACCGAGATGAGGGAGCGCGCCGTGGCGCTTCGAGGCGGTGAGCACTGTGCCCCGCCCCGTCGATGAGCTCCTGGCCGCGCTGTACGAGAGTCACGGCCCGGCGTTGCGGCGCTTCGTGCAGAACCTCACTCGGAACGCGGCTCTGACGGAGGACGTCGTGCAGGAGACGATGGTCCGGGCCTGGCAGCGCCCGCAGGTCCTCGAACGCGACGCCGACGCCGCTCGCGCGTGGCTGTTCACCGTCGCCCGCAACCTCGTCATCGACGACGCCCGCTCCGCTCGGAGCCGACGCGAAGTGCCGGCGAAGGACGAGGACGGCGGCGGCGCCGTCCCCGATCGCACCGACGCGGTCCTGGACAGCATCCTCGTCGCCGACGCTCTCGCATCGCTGTCGGTGGAGCATCGTCAGATCGTGGTGGACGCGTACTTCCTCGGACACACCGTCCCCGAGATCGCCCGCCGGCACTCCATCCCCGAGGGAACAGCGAAATCCCGATTGCACTACGGACTGCGCGGACTGCGACTGGCTCTGCAGGAAAGGGGCGTCACCCGATGAACGACCACCACGGAAGCTCTGCGACGGAGGACGAGTACCGCGACTGGGACGCGTCCTACGTCCTCGGCGCTCTCCCCGCGGATCAGCGACTCGAGTACGAGCAGCACCTCAGCGGCTGCGCGGACTGCCGCGCGGCCGTGGCAGAGCTGGCAGGACTGCCCGGCATCGTCGGTCGCCTCTCCGTCGAGGACGCTCTCGCCATCAGCGCATCGGACGACGGCGACGACGCGCCGCCGTCGATGGTGACGCTGCCCGCCATCGCCCACCGTGTCCGGACGCACCGACGTCGGCGCCGGCTGGTGACGTCCCTCGCCGTCGCGGCCGCCGTCACCGCCTCCGTCTTCGGAGGCGTCGCTCTCGGCACGGGCATCGCGGGCGCTCCCGTGGCGAGCGAGGCGACCCTCGAACCGATGGACCCGATCGCGGACGATCCCGCTCTCGCTGCGGACATCCAGGTCGAGGGGAAGCCGTGGGGCACCCGGCTGGAGTGGAGCTGCACCTACAGTGGTGATGCGCCCGCCGACGCGGAGTACGAACTCGTGATCACCCGCACAGACGGCAGCACGATCACCGTCGCCACCTGGACGGCGGCCGGGCAGCGCGCCGTCGACCTGGCGGCGTCCACGGGCATCGCCCGGTCGGAGATCACCGGCGTCGACATCAGGGTCCGCGGCACGAACTCCCCCCTCGTCCGCACCGACACCTGAGACACCGCCCACCCGCAGGAGACACCGGCACTGCCCGCGGTGCCGCGGACACAGGACAGGAGCAGACCATGAGCACCGAGACCACACCGCTGCACATCACCCGCGAGGGCCCGAGAAGCTTCATCGGCCGCAACGCGCGAGGAGCCGAGGTCCGCATCGGCGGGTCGGACGCCGACGGCGTGTTCTCGCCCGGCGAGCTGCTGCACCTCGCCCTCGCCGCCTGCGGCATGCTCTCCTCGGACCACCTCCTCGCCAGCCGACTCGGAGCCGACTTCGAAGCGACCACCGACATCACCGCGACCAAGCCCGAGGGTGAGGACCGCTACGACTCCATCACCGCCGTGATCCGCGCCGACCTGTCGGCGCTCGATCCCGAGCGGATCGCCTCACTGTCCGAACGCACCCACCGGGCCGTGGATCGCCAGTGCACCGTCGGCCACACGCTCGAGCACGGCGCGGCGTACACCGTCGACGTCGTGGACGACCCGGCCGCTCCCGTCAGCGGTCCGAGGACGGGGACCGTCTGAGATCAGCGCCTCATCGGACACGACGACCGGTGCCGACCGAGCCGCGGACGTCTCCCTTCAGTGCCGTCAGTCTGCGATTCGCCGACCGGATCCGAGACGATTCGCGAGGCGGAGCGCGTTCACGGAGCGGAGGTGCTGGTCGGCGCGGTGACGTCCGTTGGCCGGTGAGGGGTGCGGTGCCGCGAGTACGGGGACGACACGGGGATCATCGTGCAGGGTCAGATAGCGCATGACCCCGTCGAGCGCCACGGTCCCGTAGGTGACGACGGCGCCGAGCGCGGGCAGCAGCTCCAGCAGCTCACCGAGCGCGAGCCGACCCTCCTCGATGTCCGCGGGGCGGACGCGGCCAGGGATCTCCCACGGGATGAGGTTCCATCGGAGGTAGTGGTCGCGGGAGAGTCCGGACTCGATTCGGGCCGCCCGGAACGCGGCGGCGGTGGGCCCGAGGTTGTCCTCGCTGCAGACGGCAGCGGATCCCGCGGCGATCGTCCGAGGGCCGGGTGACTGCATCAGCACCAGGACGCGACTGGCGGTGCCGCCGGAGCAGGGATCGAAGCCCGGAACGAAGCGTCCGGTCGCGTCCGCGGTACTCCGCCAGGTCTCGGCGAGGGCGTTCAGGCTTCGGATGTCCACGATGGTCCTCGATCCCGGTCAGGCCGGCCGCGGTGGTGCGAGCAGGGTTCCGCGGATCACGGAACCGTGGAACGTGCGGGCGGCGACGATGATCCACGCGGCGACCAGGCCGACGTAGTAGAGCACCGCGAGGCCGGCGACAACCGTGAGACCGGAGTGCAGGGCGAGGCCGTTCAGTCCGGTGACGCAGGTGCCGACGGGGAACGTGAACGACCACCACGTCAGGCTGAACGGCAGGTGCTCCTTCGCGGTGCGGAGGGTGATCGCGAGGGCGATGACGGTCCAGAGCAGCGCGAAGCCGAGCATCGCGAAGCCGTACACCAGAGCCACGACCAGCAGCGCACGCGCTGTGCCGGCGTCCACGACGGTGGGCGCGTTCGAGGCGAGCAGATTCACAGCGGTGATCGACTGTCCGACCGGACCGAGGACGATCCACAGTGTCGGCACCATCCCCGCCGCTCCGACCTTGTGCTGCGCGAGCCGGTTCCAGATCAGGGTGATCACCACCAGCGACGCGATCAGGCTGAGGCCGAAGAAGCCGTAGCAGGACCACAGGAGCGTCTCCCGCGCTTGCCCGGCGGGCGCGTACGGCAGCAGCAATGCGCCGGTGGAAGCGGACACCATCGGCGGAACGATCGGCATCAGCCAGCCGCCGAACGCCGAATCGGGCTTGTTCTCATGCCGGGTGAACGCGAGGTAGGGCACCAGGACCGCCGTCACCAGCCCGCCGAGAGTCCCCGCGGTCCAGAGCACCCAGTCGATGGTGACAGCGGCGGGCAGGCCGATCCAGTCCTTGCCGAGGAGGAGGGTTCCCGCGCCGACGGTGAGAAACGCCATGGGAGGCGCGCCGTAGAAGTGCGAGAGGACCGGATTCAGGTGGTGCCTCATCGCTGTAGCGCGGTAGCGGACCCAGTGCAGCCCGGTCGCGACCGTCAGCGCGACGAGCAGCAGCGCGGCGATCGCCCAGACGACGGTGGCCCCGGTACGCAGTCCGGGGAACTGGAGTGGCAGGGACGCGGCGGCGACCGCGACGATGCCGGTGCCCATGATCGACGCGAACCAGTTCGGCGTCAGGTTTGACACGATCAGTCCCGGATGCTCCAGCTCCCGGAACAAGCGCCTCGACCGCGGAGAATGCCCGATCGAGGAAGATGCGCGGGCGGGGGAGAGAGTTGTCATGACTCCAGCCTGAGCATCGCCGTCCCCAGCCGATACAGCGATCGTGTTGGCGGGGCACAATGAGTGCTTGTGGCGACGCGGCGATTGACGGATCGGATCCTGGATCTCGACACGCTGGAGGTGCTCGAACGCATCGCCGAGGCGGGCTCGCTCTCCCGCGCTGCCGAAGCCCTCGGCGTCACCCAGCAGGCCGTCTCGGCGCGTCTGCGGGTAGCGGAGCGCGCCATCGGGCAGCCGCTCGTGCGCCGCTCTCCGACCGGGTCCCTGATGACCGACGCGGGCCGGCTCGTGCTCGAGTTGGCCGGCCCGGTCCTCGAGGCGTCCCGCCGCCTCGAGGCGGGCGCGGCGGCACTGCGACAGCCGACCGGCTCACTGGTCCTCGCGGCGTCGCAGACGATCGCCGAACTGCTGCTCCCACGCTGGCTCCTCGAATTCCGACAGCGCGCACCCGAGGTGAGTGTGCAGCTGATCGCCGGCAATTCAGCCACGGTCACCGAGCTCGTGAGATCCGGTGCGGCGCAGCTCGGATTCGTCGAGACACCGGCGTCCACGGCCACGCTCTCCTCTCACGTGGTCACGGAGGACGAACTCGCTGTCGTCGTAGCACCGGACCACCCCTGGGCACGCGCGGCGAGTATCAGCGCCGAGGACTTGGCCGGCACCGCACTGCTGACGCGAGAGGAAGGCTCCGGCACCCGGACGACCCTCGAAGCATGGCTCCACGACGCCGGGCTCGCACCCGCGATTCCCGCCGCGATCCTTGAGACGACGGCGATCATCCGAGCGAACGCCCGCGCCGGCATCGCGCCCGCAGTCATGAGCATCCTCACCGTCGAAGCAGATCTCGCCGCGCGCTCACTGATACGAGTGCCCCTCCGCGGACCAGCACTCGTGCGACCCCTCCGCGCCATCTGGTCCGATCGCATCGGGTCGTCCGCGGCGGCGTTCCTGGAGATCGCGCACGAGATGCGCTGACCGGTGCACGGCTCGTCGCAACGCCGATCACGCCAGCGGCCGTGTCTGCTCGAGCTGGAAGGCGGTTTTCCGCCTTAGCAACCGGAGGGCGCAGTGCAACCCGCAGGGCGAGGGGGGAGAGAGTTTCGGCGCGAAATAAGGGAGCGCAGCGACCGCGTGCTGAAAGTCTCGGAGGAGTCGGTGGCGCAGCCACTTGAACGGAGCCCGTAGGTAGCTACGACCGCAGCGAAGCGGAGGGAGCCGCCGAAGGCTTCACGGCAAAAAAGGGTGTGAGCCCGCACGGCGACCAACGGCGGCCGGCGCAGCCGGTCGACCTCCGGGCGTCGCTCCGTCGACGCTGCGCGGGCGGAGCTCGCGCCCCGCCGCCGGCGGAACATCGGGGAGTGTGAGGGGGTCGCCCCTCACGGGCCGGCCCGGTCCGGGGCGGCCCGCGCCCGCGCTCAGAGGGTGAGGGTGTGCAGGATCAGGACGGTGGAGCCGATGGGCTTTCCGAAGTCGGTGTAGTCGAGGGTTTCGCGGCGGTTGCTGATGAGGTCGAGGGCGACCAGTTCCTCCTCGGACTCATCGCTCATGCCGCCCGGGTCGTCCTCCCACTCGCGGAGGGTCTGACGGTCGGCGTCGAGGACTCTCCACAGTCCCCAGACGTGGGCGACGGGGCCGGTCGTCTCG
This sequence comes from Rathayibacter sp. AY1B5, assembly GCF_002932795.1. NCBI lineage: Bacteria > Bacillati > Actinomycetota > Actinomycetes > Micrococcales > Microbacteriaceae > Rathayibacter > Rathayibacter sp. AY1B5. The sequence goes on along the minus strand of NZ_PSWM01000034.1, from coordinate 3,767 downwards.
TACTTGAAAACGAGGGCGGTCGCGGTGGGCCAGGCGTGCGCGGCCGCGGCGACGATCAGCGCGCGCGCGGCCGCGGCGATTGCGTCGGGGCCGCCGGTGGCGGTGGCCGCGTCGACGGCGGCTTGCGCGTCGCGCAGCGCCGGGGTGTGTCCCCACACGTCGACGTCGACGGCGGGAGTCGTGGTGGTGGTCATGGCGGGCCTTTCTGCAGGAGTCGGGAGCGGGGGTGCGGGGACCGGCGGATGCCGGTCCCCGCGGAGCGGCTAGCTGATCCCGGCGGCGTCAGCCGGGGTGCTCTCGCCCGTGACGACCTGCTCGACCGGGGAGAGCGCGTACCCCCACGCAGCGAGCTGGCGGAAGTGGGCGGCGGCGCGCTCGTCGCCGCGTCGCCACGACTCCTTGCTCGTGTTCGCCTCCTGACCTCCCAGCACGACCGCCAGCGCGACCAGCCGGGCCTTCGCCGGGTTCGCCTCGACCAGCGCGGCGAGAGCGTCGGTGCGGTAGCCGGAGGGGCGGTCGATGCCGAGCAGCGTGTGGGCGAGGTCGCTGCCGTTACTCATCCCGGAGGACACCGCGAACCGGTGAGCGGTGAGCCCGAGAGCGATCACCCGATCCGCGTCCTTCGGGAGGGTCTTGCGGCTGAGGAACGTGGCGATCCACTGGCGGCGGACCGTCTCTGCGGCGGTCCACGCCTTGTTGTTGGCGATGAGCACCTTCCGCTCCGCGGACTTCTCGACGCGCTCCTCCTCCGCCTCCTCGGGGGTGAGCGCCGCGGCGGGCACGTCGCCGCGGTAGGCGTAGGTGAATCCAGCCTCCGTGGGCTCCTGCACGAAGTGGGTCACGTCGATGTCGCCGTTCCAGCGGGTGTCGATGAGCGCGCCGCGGACCGGGATCGCGGCGATGTGCTCGGCGGTGACCTGCGCGTCGTCCGCGGTGCGGAGCTTGCGGAGGGGCACCCACGGGCTGCCCTCGCCGTAGGCGTCGGAGCGGGTGAGGACCTGGAAGCCGTTCGCGATCTGCTCCTGCTCGACGGCGGCGAGGCGAGCCTTCTCCGCGGCGTCCTCGCGGAGGCTCTGCGCGGTGTGGTCGAACTGGGTCGGGTCGTTGGTGGCGACCTCGACCAGGTGGGCGCGGGCGTCAGCGTCGTCCTCGAACTCCAACAGGACCGCGGCCTGATCGAGAGTCAGCTCGTGCGAGTGGAGAACTGACGTGACAGTCGCGGACTCCGCAACGGCGAGGCCCTTCTTCACGGCGTCGGTCTTGGTTCCGGTGCGCTTGGCGATCTGCGAGGCGGTGATGCCCTCGAACGCGAGCTGCGCCCAAGCGGCGGTGCGGTCTGCGACGCTCAGCTCGGCGCGCTGGTCGTTCTCGATGATCTGCTGGATGATGCGGTCCGCGGTGGTGTCGTCGCCCTCCACGACGTAGACGGGGACCGTGGGCACGGCTGCCTCGCGGGCGGCGAGGGTGCGGCGCTGTCCGGCGCGGACGATGACGTTTCCGTGCTCGTCGCGGCGGGCGAGGATCGGGGTGATGACGCCGTTCTCGCGGATCGACGCCATGAAATCCTTGGTCACGGGAGCGCTGGTGCGCACGTTCGCCTCGATCACGAGGGTGGTCGGGTCGATGTGCTCGACGGTCCCGGTTCCGGTGGTGATAGTCACGATGGGTTCTCCTTGATCGGTGTGCGATCATTGAGGCGACAGGTCCCGTGGTTCTAACCCAACTACGGGGCCTTTGTCGTCTCTTCCTGATCGTTTTTCTTTGCCTCTCCGGCGAGTGAAAACCAATTGAGTGGAGTCGGCGGAGTGACGCCGATCCCGGGCGAAATAAGCCCGCAGGGCGCGTCCGGGATCGGTGGCACGCAGCCGATGGAGCGAGATAGGTTGAAACCGCGGAGAGGTGAAGAAAACCTGGGAACGCGCCGCGTAGCGGCTCCCGCCGGCGGTGCTCCGTCACCGCTGCGCGTGCGGAGCTCGCGCCCCGCCTTCGGCGGAACACGGGGGAGCGCGAGGGGGTCGCCCCTCGTGGCCGGCCCGAGGGCCGGCCCCTCCCCCGCGCTACTCGGCGGGCGTCAGGAACGCGATCAACGCGGCGGCCTCGGCGCTGCCGTCGTCGTAGACGGGCATCCCGCCGGGGCCGCACTCCCCCGGCAGTCCGAGCGTGTTGCGGGTGTGCGCGAGGATCTCCGCGTCGGTCGCGGTGGCGTTCTCCGGGTCCTCGTCGCGGCTGATCGCGAGGATGAGCGCGAGCTGTTCAGCCGTGGCGCGGCCGGTGTCGGTGCGGGTCATGGTGTGGTCCTCTCAGCGGTTCAGGAACGGGGCGACGCGGCGGATCGCTGCGCGGCGGGCGTGGGCGACGCAGTGGCGGAATGAGCCGCTGGTGATGCCGTGCAGCTGGTCGGAGTGCCACGCCTCCCAGACGCCGGACTTGCGGCGGGTGACGTGCACCGAGGGCATCGTCTTCGGGTCGGTGCCCACAACGCGCACGTCGACCGCGCGGGTGTTCGCGAGCGTGAGGTAGGTCTTCGCGGTGGTCTGCAAGTCGGTGGTGGTCTGCATGGTGTGGGTGCTCCCTCTGGCTGATCGTTTTTCTTTGCCTCTCCGGCGGGGAAAACCGTTTGAGTGGAGGCGGCGCAGTGACACCGAGAGCGGGCGAAATAAGCCCGCAGGGCGCGTCCGCTCTCGGTGGCACGGAGCCGGTGGAGCGAAATAGGTTGAAACCGCGGAGAGGTGAAGAAAACGGGTGGAACGGGCCGCATCGCGGCCTCCCCTTGGCGGCGCTCCGTCGCCGCTGCGCGAGTGCAGCTCGCGCCCCGGAACAGGACACGGGGAGCGTGAGGGGGCCGCCCCTCACGGGCGGGCAGCGCCGGCCCGTCCGCTTGGTTCCTTGACTGGCATGCGGCGCTGGCGGATACGGTGGGCGGATGAACCGCCTGACGGTAGCTGCGATCGCGATCGCGGTGCTTACTCTGGCCAGCGGTTGCTCCGCGACTACGCCTGAACCTGCGTCGAAAGCGCCGAACGGCGATCCGATCGTCGCCGCTCGCAACCTTCCTGATGCTGGTGGCGTCGTCGCCGTTAGCGACGCCAGTTCAAGCTGCGGCGAATACGTTCTTGAGCAAGGAAGTGACCTGCCTAGCGAGGCTCGAGCCTGCCTCGCGACCGCCGCCCTCGCAGGAGAGGATGCGGAACTGGCGTGGAGCACACCGACCACCGAAGGCGACCCGATCGTCTCGTTCGCGTTCGTTGGAGGCTCGATCGACGGCGTCGACGTGTACACGACGACAGCGTTCGATCGCCACAACGGTCTTGAAGAGCCCACGGGCGTGGGTGCCAGCTGGTCACTCCTGCACTGCGCCGATCCGGCAGATGTGCACGGTTCCGGCGACTGCGCACGCTACGTCGAGGGATGAACCCCGAGCCGGAGGCGTCGGAGACTGGGCCGCATCACGGCTTTCGACGTGCGGTGCTCCGTCACCGCCGCGCGCGCGCAGCTCGCGCCCCGCAACGGGGCACTCGGGGAGTGTGAAGGGTCGCCCCTCACGGGCCGGCGGTGCCGGCGAGGAGGGCAGCAGTGGCTGCGGAGAAGAGAACAACGGCCGCGAGGAGTGCGCCGCGGGCCCGGGCGCGCTTGTCGACCGCGACCTCGGACACTTGCGCGGAGTGGATCTCGGAGTCGCGATAAAGCGGCACGACACCGGCGACGACGAGCGCGGCACCCGTCACGGCCAGCAGCAGAGCGATCCCGTCCCACATGCCGACCAACTT
>NZ_PSWM01000033.1:0-32784 GCF_002932795.1 Rathayibacter sp. AY1B5 | reverse complement strand
GGACGCCCCCGCGGGCACGGCCGCCCCGCGCGCGAGGCAGGTCACGTCGTGGCCGCGCCGCAGCGCCTCCGCCGCGAGGTGCCCGCCGAGCCGGCCCGTGCCTCCGAGGATCAGCGTTCTCATCCCCGCATGCTCGCACGGGCCGCCTCCCGCGAGGCCTGCTGAGGTGCCCGAGAATGTCCCCGAACGGCCGGAAAGGCTGCATTCTCGGGCGACTCACCGCAGTGGGCGCCGGGCGGGCGGATCTCGACGCGACGAATCGGGACGAGCACCTCCACGACGCCGGACCCCGAGCGACCACCTCAGCGAGAACGAACCCGCCCAGGAGCCCCCGAACACCCGGCCACCCGAGCCCGGCCCGCGTCCTCTGTCCGGAATCGCGCGGGCGGCTCGGGCGCCCGAGCGGCTCACACGACGACGAAGGCGTCCAGGATCAGCGAGTTGCCCGTGGAGGCGGCGTTGCGCTTGCTGCCGCGGCGGATAGTGATGGTGTGCTCGCCGGCGCTGAGGGTGCTGCTGGTGAACACGGTGCGGGCCGAGCGGTTGGTGGCGCTGTAGCGGTCGACGGAGGCGACGAGCACGCCGTCGATCAGGACCTCGTTGATGCCGGAGGTCGGGGTGATCCGGCTCACCCAGCTGACCTTCGTGCCCTGGAAGCGGAGGGTCGCCGAGGCCGTGGAGGTGCTGGAGTACGAGATGCTGCCGCCGCTGTCGGCGGTGCTCGAGAGCGTCGCCCAGGTGCCGACGGTCGCGATGACGGCGGCACCGTTCTGGTACGTCCCCGCCGCCGGCAGCGTCGAGGTCGGGGTGGGCGTGGAGGTGGCCGTCGGGGTCTCGGTCGGAGTCGGAGTGTCGGTGGGCGTCGGCGTGTCCGTCGGTGTCGGCGTGCTGGTCGGCGACGCCGTCGCGGTGGGGGTGGGGGTCGACGTGGAGACGGTCCCGGCGGTCACGACGAAGGCGTCGAGGATCAGCGTGTACCCGGTGGACGCCGGGTTGCGCGTCGTCCCGCGGCGGATCGTGACCGTGTGGGTGCCGGCGGCGATCGGCCCGCTCGTCCAGACCGTCTGACCCGAGCGGGTCGTGGGGCTGTAGCGGTCGACGGTGGCGACGAGGACGCCGTCGAGCAGCACCTCGTTGATGCCGGAGGTCGCCGTCATCCGGCTCACCCAGCTGACGCCCGTGCCCGAGAAGCGGAAGCTCGCGGACGCTCCGGCCGAGCTGGAGTAGCTGATGCTCCCGCCGCTGTCGGCGGAGGAGGAGATCGTGCTCCAGGTGCCCGCGGTCGTGATGAGCGGGGAGTAGTTCTGGTACGTGCCCTCGCCGGGGATCGACGAGGCGGGCTCGTCGGGCAGCGGAACGACCGGCTGCTCCGCGAGCCAGCGGTCGAACGTGTCGAGCATGTCCTTGTTCGTCAGGCTCGGCACGTTGTGGCCGTTCGGAGCGCCGTCGGTGGGCGTGTAGAGGACCGCCGCCTCCTTCGCGACGGGCTTCGCGAGCGCGACCCAGGCCCCTCCGTGCACGGCGATCGGGACGAGGACGTCCTCCGTCGAGCCGGTCGCGCGGATCCGCGCCCCCGCCCACGAGGCCTGCGGCAGCAGCGCGGGGTCGGTCGCCGGGATCGTCGAGGGGTCGTTGTCGTAGTCCGGCAGGACCCGCTCCGGGTCGCGGCGGGCCATGTCGCCCATGTCGTAGACGCCGGCCGCGTGGTACGCGCCGCGGATCTCGGGGACCAGCTTGTTACCGTACGCCCAGCAGAGCAGTGCGCCACCGCCGGAGTTCGAGCGGAGGAAGCTCGCGCCGATCCGCCACGTCTTCTGGAACCAGGCGACCGCGTCCACCTGCATGGCGACGGCCCGCTTGTTCGTGTAGATGCTGCCGCCGTAGTTGGGGCAGATCGAGATGACGCCCTTGTCGACGGCCTGGTCGGCGCTGTACTGGTAGGCGCCGGACAGGGCCGCGTAGGTGCTCCCGTTGGCGTGGTAGTACCAGTAGACGACCCGGCCGATCCGCTGCGAGGGGACCGCGGTGTGCGGGACGAAGAGCCGCGCGCGGTCGGTGCCGATCATCACGTCGATGATCTGGTACGGCTTCTTCCCGACGCGCGAGATCGCCGTGTCGCCGCGCCCGAGCTCGTTGGGCAGCGGCGGGATCACGCTGTAGTCGGGGGCCGCGGACGCGGTCATCGCGTAGGCGAGGGCAGAGCCGACGCCGAGGGCGGCTCCGGTGAGGACGAGACGGCGGCTGTGGCGCGCAGGAGAGGACATGGGATCCCGACGGGGTGAGGGCTGATCGGTCGGCGGAGCCTGACCGGAAGGTGTGAGGGGGGTGCTGCGGTCCGGATCGGACCACCGTGGAGGGGGCGCGGTGCGGTCCTTCGGGGGACCGTGCGGGCGGGCAGGCGCGAGTGCATCCTCCCGCGTCCGCCGCGCGACCACCAGACCCGCTTCAGGGACACCCGCGGCGGCGCTCCCACCTGGCGTCGAGCGGCGAAGTACGCGGAGGAGGTCCTGGTGAGAGCGCTATCTCGCGCCACTGCTCTGGAGATGCACGCCACGGGAGCGGAACCGCATCGCCCCGACGACGGATCACACCGGCCGCACCGGGCCGACGCGGATCCGGGCGTCTCACGGCCGCTCCGACAGCCATGCGCACGTCAACACGCCCGCCGGGGCACCCTGGTGAGGGCCCGATTCCTGTGCGCGGGCTGAGCGATGGTTCAGCACACCCTGTCCCCCTTCTGAGTGCCCACCGGATCGGGGGACCGTCGTCTGCCGCCCCTGTCCCGTCTCAGGGGGACAAGGCCCCTCCGAGCCGCGACCTATCGTGATCCCGCTCCACCCGGAAGGCCCGGCGAGGCGCTCCGGGGGGAGGTCGATCCGTGTCGAACGCGCATGCCCGACCGAGCCACGACCGCTCGATCGCCCTCGGCCTCGTCCTGCTCCTGCTCGCCGCCGTCCTCGTGGTCCTGCCGGCGACGAGGGCCGCGGCGGCCACGGTGCTCCTCCAGGAGGGGTTCGGCGGCACGTCCGTCCCGGATCCGGCGTGGCAGGCCCTCGACGGCGGCTGCCTCTCGCGAGCGACGGCCGCGCCCCCGACCGGATCGTCGAACCTCGGCGTCTGCGCCAACCGGATCCAGGCGCCCGCCACCGGGACGACGCCGGGATTCCTCCAGCTCACCGACAACCGGACCAACCTCAAGGGGGGCGCGGTCTTCAACCGTCCGATCCCCTCCGTCGCGGGCCTGGACGTGCAGTTCGACCAGTACCAGTACCAGTCCGTCGCCTCCCTGCAGGGTGCCGACGGGATCGCGTTCTTCCTGACCGACGGCTCCCGGAACCTCACCGCGGCCGGCGCCCCCGGAGGATCACTGGGATACGGGCAGTCGAGCACCACCGACGGGGTCAACGGCGGCTACCTCGGCATCGGCCTCGACGTCTACGGCAACTTCTCGAGCACGGACGGGGGCCTCGGCGGCACCGGATGCGCCGGCTCCCCTGCACCGCCGGGCCGGTTCGGCGGCCGGATCGTGGCGCGCGGTCCCGGGCAGGACAGGACCGGCTACTGCTACATCCAGGGCAACAACGTCCCGAACGGTCTCGCCGGGCTCCGTCCCCTCGTCAACGTCGGCACCCCGACCGCGCCGGACGCGACGACCGGCCGCACCATCCGCGTGACCGTGTCGCCGGCATCGCCGCCCGTCGTGACCGTCTACTACGGCGCCCGAGCGGGACTGGCCGCCGCCGACCTGACGCAGGCGATGCAGTTCACGATGCCGACGACCGCTCCGTCGACCTACAAGCTCGGCTTCACGGCCTCGACCGGCGGCTCGAGCGACACCCACCTGATCCGGAACGTCTCCGTCTCGTCCGTCACCACGCTCGACGACATCACCCTCGTCAAGCAGATCGACCGCACCACCGCGCAGCCCTCCGCCTACACCGAGGGCGCTGCGATCCCCTACCAGTTCGTCGTGACGAACGGCTCGATCAAGGCGTCCCTCAGCGGGATCGTCGTCACCGACCCGAAGGTCGCGACGATCACCTGCGCGGCCACGACGCTCGCTCCGCTCGCCTCCACGACCTGCACGGGATCCCATACGGTCACGGCAGCGGAGGCGGTCGCCGGCTCCCTCGTCAACACGGCGACGGCCTCGGCGACGCGGACGGCGTCCGGCGAGACGACGACCACCGTCACCAGCCGGACCGCCACCGTCACCGCGCCCATCGCCACCCCCGCTCCCTCCCTCTCGCTCACCAAGACCGCCCTGCTCACCGACACGAACGGCAACGCCCAGGCCGACGCCGGCGAGCAGATCCGCTACTCCTTCCTCGCCCTCAACTCCGGCAACGTCACGCTGCAGACGGTCGCCGTCGCCGACCCGAAGGTCACCGGCATCACGCCCGCCTCGACCCAGCTCGCACCCGGAGCGAGCGCGACCTTCACCTCGGCGCCGTACACGGTGCTGCAGACCGACATCGACAAGGGCACGGCGGTCACCAACACGGCCACGGTCAGCGGGCGCACGCTCGCGGCCTCGCCCGCGGCGGTCTCCGCCTCCTCCACCGCGATCACGCCGATCCGCTACGCGCCCTCGATCTCGCTGGCCAAGACCGGCACGCTCCCGGCCGGGGCCGCGGCCGGCGCGACCCTCTCGTACAGCTTCACCGCGGCCAACACCGGCAACACGGCGCTCACCTCCGTCGCGATCAGCGACCCCAAGAGCGGGCTCTCCGCGCTCGCCTACTCCTGGCCGGGAACCGCCGGACGCCTCGAGATCGGCCAGTCGGTCACCGCGACCGCCTCGTACACGCTCACGCAGGCCGACGTCGACGCGGGCCAGGTCCTCAACACCGCCACCGCGACCGGCACCCCTCCGACCGGCGCCGCCGTCACGGCCACCGCCTCGCGGACGGTGACGATCGCCCGCACGAACGACCTCGCCCTCGTCAAGACCGCGAACCCCGCCTTCATCAGCGCCGCCGGCACCGTGGTGACCTACACCTTCCGCGCGACCAACACCGGCAGCACCACCCTCACCGCGGTCGCGATCAGCGACCCCAAGAGCGGGCTCTCCGCTCTCACCTACTCCTGGCCGGGCACTTCCGGACGACTGCTGCCCGGCCAGGTCGTCACCGCGACCGCCACCTACACGACCACCGCCGCCGACGTCACCGCCGGCACGATCGCCAACACCGCCACGGCGACGGCGACCGGCCCGACCAGCGGGGCCTTCACCCGCACGGCCTCGGTGAGCATCTCGGTGATCCCCGATCCGGCCGCCGACGCCGCGACGGTCGTGCAGGGCGGCTCGGTCGTGATCGACGTGCTCGCGAACGACGGGCCCGCCGCGACCGGCGCGACCTTCTCGCGCGCTCAGCTCTCGGCGACGCCGAAGGCGATCGGAGGCGCGGCGGCACCCGCCCCCGCCACTCCCGTGCAGGGAGCCGTGTCCTGCGTCGCGAGCGGAGCGACCCGCGGCCAGTGCACCTACCGCCCGATCGCCGCCTTCGTCGGCACCGACGTCTTCGACTACTCCCTCTCGGGCCAGTACGGCACCTGGAACGTGCGGGTCACGGTCACCGTCACAGCGCTCAACCGCGCGCCGGTCGCCCGGCCCGACCGCGTGGTCGCGACCACCGGCGGCCCCGCCGTCACCGTCGCTCCGCTCGCGAACGACACCGACGAGGACGCGGGCACGACCCTCGCCCTGGCCGGGACGAGCGTCCCTGCCGGGCTGCGCGGCAGCTTCTCCTGCTCCGGATCCACGTGCACCTACACGCCCGCGGCCGACGGCTGGACCGGCAGCGCGACGATCGCGTACACCGTCTCGGACGGGGCGCTCACGGCGGGCAGCACGATCACGGTCTGGGTCGATCCGGCGCCGCTCGTCCGGCGGGGATTCTCCGGCACCGGCACCACGAACGGAGCGGTCGGGCTCGGCGCCTGGACCGGTTCCTCCGTGGTCGCGACGCCCGTCGCGAGCTGCACGGCCGGTCGGCCGAGCACCCTCGTGAGCTGGTCGGCCGCCGCCGGAGCGACCGGGTGGACCCTGGAGCGCCGCCTCGCCGGGACGACGCCCGGACCGTGGACCGTGATCGCGGCACCCGCCGCCTCCGCGACGAGCTTCACGGACGACCGGGTCGGCGAGGGCCGCAGCTACCAGTGGCGGGTCCGCCCGGACCTGCAGCGCTGGCTCGGAGTCGCCTCCGCCGCCTCGACCGCCGTCGCCCAGCCGGCCGTCACCACCGCCGGAGGCTGCTGATGCCTCCCCCTCGACACCCCTCTCGTCCTGCACGTGTCCTCGTGAGGGAGACCACGCCCGCACCGGGCACCACCCACCAGAAAGGAACGGTCGCCATGACCACCACAGCACCCACCCGTCGCAGCCCCTGGAAGAAGATCGCCCTCACCGGCGGCGTCCTCCTCGCCGCGGGAGCCCTCGCCGGCGCCGGCGCGTTCGCCGTGTTCACCGACTCCGGGACCGCCGTCGGCAACGTCGACGCCGGCCAGACCGACATCGCGGTCACCGGAGCGTTCACCGTCGCGAACATCGCGCCCGGCGACACCGTCCAGCGCCCGATCAAGCTCGTCCTGCCGAACGCGACCAACGACGGCGACCTCGTCTCGTCGGTCCGGTTCTACCAGGACGTCACCAACGACGTCGTCGGCTCGGACACCACCGACCCGGGCCGCGTCGGCGCCTCCCTCGTCACCGGCGCGAACGGCCTCGACTACCGCCTGCTGACCTGCTCGACCGCCTGGGTCCCCGCCGCCGCTCCCGCGGAGGCCGGCCCCTACACCTGCGCGGGCACGCAGACCGTCACCGGCACCGGCAAGCTCTCGACCATCGGCGGAGTCGCCAACGCGGCGAACTTCACCCCGGCGAACTTCGGCATCACCCCCACCGCGACCGGGACCTTCCCCTCGGACGCCGGTGACGTGACGCTGAACACGCTGATCGAGCTCGTCCTGCCGACCGCGGCCGACAACGCGTACGAGAACGCCTCCGCCACGGTCACCTTCACCGCCGCCGCGATCCAGCGCGCCGGCATCCAGAAGTAGACCGTCCCCCACCGCCTCCGCCCTGCCCGGTCGCCGCCGGCGCGGGGCGGAGGCATCCCCCTTCTCCCGGAGTCGTCCCCATGCCCCACGCCCGCGCGCTCGTCGCCGTCCTCGCGGCGGTGCTCCTCGCCCCTGCGGCGAGCGCCGAGCCCGTCGGCGTGCTCGACGTGCGCGAGCTCTCGGCACCCGGGTCCCTCACCGACCTCGCTCCGGGCGACCGCGCCGAGTGGGCGGTCGAGGCGACCAGCACCGGAGTGTCGCCGGAGGGGGTCTCCGTGGCCTTCGCGGTCGACGGAGGGACGCTGGCTCAGGACCCGCGCGACGGCCTCCAGCTGTCCGTCGAGCTCTGCGACTCGGCGTTCACCGTCGCCGAGGTCGTCGACGGCGCTCGCACGGTCGAGCGCTACCTCTGCCCCGGTGACGCGGTGCCGCTCGGATCCGGACCCGCGGCGACGCTCGGACGGCTCGACGGCGTGCGTCCGCTCGAGCCCGGGTCCACCGTGGGCGTGCGCGTCCGCGTCCTGTTCCCGGAGTCGGCCGGCAACGGGACCGAGCTCGCGGCGGCGTCGCTGCGGGTGCTCGTGGGCACGACGGAGGAGGATCCCTCCGCGGCGCCCGGCCCCGGCTCCTTCCCGGGTGCGGCGGGCGGCGGGCTGGCCGTCACCGGCCGCGACCTGGGTGCTGCGCTCCTGGGCGGGATGCTCGCCCTCGGCTCGGGCGTCCTGCTCGCCGCGGCCGCGCGCCGTCGTCACCGGAGGGAGCAGGCGTGAAGGCCCTCCGCGCTCTCCTCGGCGGCCTGGTCACGATCGTGGCCGTCGCAGGCATCACCGTCTTCGTCCTCTCCGCCCTCGGTCTCGTGCGGCTCGTTCCGGTGCTGTCGAATTCGATGGCACCCGGGATGCCGGTCGGCTCCCTCGCCGTCACTCTGCCCGTCGACCAGGCCGGGATCCGCGCCGGCGACGTCATCGTCTTCACCGACCCCGACGATCCGGGCCGCCGCGTCATCCACCGCGTCACCCTCGTCTACTCCGAGGAGGAGGCGGCCGCCCTCCGCGGCCGCGAGCCCGGCCAGCTGGCGCTCACCACCAAGGGCGACAACAACGAGTCGGCCGACCCGTGGATCGTGACGATCGCGGACGAGCGGATCTGGCGCGAGAGCTCGGTGGTGCCGCTGCTGGGCTGGCCGAGCATCGGCCTCGCCCACCCGGAGGCGCGGTTCGCGCTCTTCGCCGCGGGCGGCGCGGTCGTCGTGGGCGCGCTCCTGATCGCCATCTGGCGCCGCCCCGCGGAGGTCGCCCCGTGAGCGGCGCGCACCGCTCCACCGACGGGACGCCGCCCCCGGAGCCGCAGCGTCCTCCGGTCGAGCACGGCCGGCACAGCGCACGCCCCTCCGCCCGCGACCGCGGAGCGCCGCGCCACTCCCCCGACGTCCGCCGCCGCGTGGTCTCGCGCGCCGGTCTCACGGGCATCATCGCCGGCGCGCTCGTCCTCGGCGCCGCCGCCACTGCGACCGCCGTGTTCCTCGACCGCGCCTCCGTGAGCGCACGGGTCGCCTCCGGCACCGTCATCGCGAGTCTCTCCGGTACCGGAGCGACCACCGTGCCGGTCCCCGTCGCGGGCCTCGTCCCCGGCGGCACGGCCCGGCGCCTCCTCGACCTGACCAACGCCGGCACCCTGCCGATGTCGGCCCTCCAGCTGCAGACCACGACCGGCACCGACCTGTCGGACGGCCTGCAGCTCGTGATCGAGCGCTGCACGCAGTCCTGGTCGGCCGATGCCGCGACCTGCCCCGGCACGGTCACAACCGTCTCGGCCGACCGGCCCGCCACCTCCCGGCTCGACCTGCCCGGCTCCCCCGCCCTCGCCGTCGGCGCGACCGACCACCTCCGCCTGACCGTGCGCCTGTCGGACTCGTCCCCGTCCGCCGCGCAGAGCACCTCCGCGACGCTGACCGTCACCGTCGTGGGCGTGCAGCGGCCGGGCCGCCAGCTGTAGGGCACGGTCGGCTCACTCGGCGGCGGCGAGTCCGACGGAGTCGCACAGCGCGTCCGCGTCGCTCGCCTCACCGGGCAGCACCACCGCCAGGCCGTCACCCTGACGGCAGGCCACCAGCGGCGGGACGGGCCTGCGCACCCCCCGCTCCGCAGCCGCGTTCGCCGCGGCGCGGTCGAGCTCGAAGCCGCCGTCCTCCCAGACGCCGGCGCAGAGACCGACCGCGGTCTCCGCCGACAGGGGCGCACCCTCCTCCAGGGGCTGCCCGTCCTGGTCGAGGAGGGACTCGGACACCTCCCCCACCAGGCCGGTGTCCACCGGTCCTCCAGCGCCTCGGGCACCCGCCTCGAGGGAGGCGGTCGGGTAGCAGCGCGCCCCGATCTGCGTGAGTGCAGGGGGAGTGAGCACCGCGGCACCCGCTGCGAGGAGCACGCCCCCGGCGAGGGCACCGGTCACCGCGACCACGGTGCGGCGACGACGGATCGCTCGGCGGTCGTTCCGCATTCTCCCGAGCACACGCTCTCGGACGAGCAGCGCGCGATCGCGTCCGGGGTAGTCGTCCGTGTTCACAGGGCACCTCTCACGTAGTCGTCGTCCCGGATCCTCCGGCGGAGGCGGGAGAGTCTGTTGCGGACCACCGAGGTGGTCACGTCCAGTTCGGCGGCGGCCTCGTCGTAGCCGAGCCCGCGCTCGAGGCATGCCGCGTAGATCCTCCGGTCGAGCTCGGGGAGCGCGGCGACGACCGCATCGACCGATCGGAGCAGCGCGGCCACCTCCGCCGCTCGCTCCGGCCCGTCGACGGTGGGCCCGTCGAGCACGTCGGCCCCGCTCGCGAGCGGCCTCCGAGAGCCTGCTCGGTTCTCGTTCATGGTCAGGTTCCGTGCGGTCACCATCAGCCACGGCAGAAGCGAGTCGCCCGCGATCCTCACCAGGTCGCGCTTTCTCCAGAGCACGATGAACGCCTCCTGCACCACGTCGTCGACGGCCGAGGCATCCGTCACCCGGCTGCCCACCAGCCGGAACACCGCCGGCGCGTGGCGGTCGTACAGCGCCCGCATCGCGGCCTCACCTCCGCTGCCGGCGAGCCGTCGGAGCAGCTCCCGATCCTCGACCTCGTCCGTCATGTGCGCCCGTCCTGCTCCCCCGTGCCCTGCCCGGCTCGGTCCGCCGGCGGCCGGTCGGCGATTCACCCTGCCGCGGCCCTCACGGAGAAGTCTCCGGAGGCGAGGATTCGTCTCGAAACAGTTGCAGGACATGACGATATGTCGGATGCTGGCTGCGGGTCCCGCCGACCCGACATCATCCGACACTCTTCAGACGGGACCATTCATGCCGATCATCACCCGACGCTTCCCCCTCACCGCCCGCGGCAGCTTCTCGCTCGTCGCCGGAGCGGTGTTCTGCATCGCTGCAGCATCTCCCGACTCCGCCAGGCTTCCCGAGGACTGCTCGATGCTGGTCGAGACCGGGCAGACGGTCTGTGTGGACCGCGGGGAGGACCTCGACGCCGCCGTACTCGCCCGGACCGGTCGCGTGGTCGTCGAGACCTCGCTCGACGACCCCTCGACGTCGAAGGCCGCGACGTCGCCGCTGAGCCTCGCCGACTCCCAGTACGTCCTCGGGTACGTCTACGACGACATCGACTTCGGAGGCGACAGCTTCAGGTTCACGACCTGGGATTCTGCGCTCTGCAGCCCCGGCAAGCGCTACGGGACAAGCTCGCTCCGTTCCATCGGATGGAACGACCGTTTGAGCTCGTTCTCCGCTCGCAACGGCTGCCTCGGCACGATCTTCATGGACGACGACTACTCGGGAGGCTCGTTCGGGCCGGTCGGAAGCGCCGCCTGGGTCGGTGATTCCTTCAACGACAAGGCGTCGTCGATCCAGTGGGCGCGCTGACGCAGCGCTGAGGTGCCCGAGACGGTCGGCGACACGCCGGAGCGTGCGACCATCTCGGGCACCTCAGCGCGGGGGCGCCGGCGGGGCTACTCCCAGAAGCCCCGGTGCGCGCTGGAGGCCTCCTCCTCGAGGTGCGGGCCCGAGACGACGATGGAGCGCTGACCGCGGGCGAACACCTCGCGGCACGGGAGCGAGAAGGTCGGGTTCTCGGGGTGGTCGCCCGTGAGCTCCAGGAGGCGGTGCTCGGAGAGGGCGTAGACCACGCGGTCCACGCCGGTCCAGTAGACGGCGCCCGAGCACATCGCGCAGGGCTCCGCGCTCGTGTAGAGGGTGCTGCCCGACATCCCCTCGGCCCCGAGCTCGCGGTACGCGGCGGCGACCGCGCGCAGCTCGGCGTGCTGGGTGGGATCGCCCTCCGGCGGGAGGGAGTTGTTGCCGGCCTCGGCGACGACGCGGCCGGCGGCGTCGACCACCAGGGCCGCGAAGGGGTGCCTGCCCTCGGCGCGGGAGCGCTCGGCGGCGGAGATGCTGCGGCGCAGGAACGCGAGGTCGTCGGTGCTGAGCTCGGTCATCGTGTCCTCCGCCTGTGTACAAGTCGTCGATCCGACGTCGAGGGGGAGCATACGGTCACGGAAGTCCTCTGCCGAGGTGCCCGGGACGGTCGTCGACACCCCCGAGCGGACAGCTATCCCGGGCACGTCAGCGCCCGCTACTCGCGCAGGGCCTCCACGGCCTCGTGGAAGCTCGTCACGTCCGCCCGCACCCCGTCCGGCCCCAGCACCGTCCAGGTCGTGCCTGTGCGGATCAACACGCCCAGCTCCTCGGCGGGCCGACGGCGGGTGCGTCGCAGCTCGAGCACGAAGACTCCGGGACGCGCCTCTCTGATCTCGGGAGTGCGCCGGTCGGGGAGCATCACGAGTCCTCCCCGAGGGTCAGCGGTAGACGCTCCACTCCTTCTTCACGATCCGGCGCTCCTCGCCGTCGACCGCGACGATCCACTCGCCGTCCTTCTTGGCCACGACCCGTCCGCGCAGGTACTGCGGCTCCCAGCCGTCGGCCTTGTTGACCCACTTCACGAATCGCGCGAACCGTCCCGGTGCCACGTCGTCTCTGGACATCTCCCGACTCCCCTCGTCGTCACCGGCACGACCATCGACCTCCGTCAGGAGAGCACCTCGCCCAGCGCGAGAAGGACCTCTCCTGTGAGGTCTCGAAGCCGGTACACCGACGGTAGAACGTGCTGCTGGAAGTGGACGAGACCGTTGACTGATCGACGATCGTCTGGCAAAGGGTCAGGAGTCGAACAGCACGTGCGGCCGTCCGGCGTCGACGATCACGCGAGCGCGCACGCCGTAGACGTCCGCGATCAGCGCCGGAGTGAGCACCTCCGCCGGGGTGCCGCCCGCCACCACGCGCCCCTCGCGCAGCACCAGCAGCGCGTCGCAGAAGAGGGCCGCGAGGTTGAGGTCGTGCAGCGCCACGACCGTGGTCACCGGCAGCGCCCGCACCAGGGCCAGCAGCTCCAGCTGATGGCGGATGTCGAGGTGGTTGGTCGGCTCGTCCAGCAGCAGCTCGCGCGGCTCCTGCGCGAGCGCCCGGGCGATGTGCGCGCGCTGCCGCTCGCCGCCCGAGAGGGTGTGCCAGAGGTGGTCGGCCTTCGCCTCGAGGCCGACCTGCTCGAGGGCGCGGTCGATCGCGCGCAGGTCCTCGGCCGTGTCTGCGCCCAGGAGGGAGCGGTGCGGGGTGCGCCCGAGCCGGACGACGTCGCGGACGGGGAGGTCCGCCTCCGTCTCGGCCTGCTGCGTCACCGTGGCCACGGCCCGGGCGACCTCGCGGCGGCGGAGCGAGCGGAGCGGCGCGCCGTCGAGGGTGACGACGCCGGCGTCCGGAGCCGCGGTGCCCTGCAGCAGCCGCAGCAGCGACGACTTGCCCGAGCCGTTGGGCCCGAGCAGTCCGACGGTCGAGCCGGGAGCGGGGCTGAGCGAGACGCCGTCGACCACCAGGCGGCCGCCCCGGCGCCACGAGACCCGGTCGACCTCGAGCGTCACGAGCGGCCTCTCCGCCGCAGGAGCAGCAGCATGAACACCGGCACGCCGACGAGTGCCGTGCCGACCCCCACCGGCAGCGGAGTCGGCGCGAACGCCACCCGCGACCCGGCGTCGACCCACACCAGGAACACCGCGCCGAGCAGGATCGTCGCCGGGATCACCCGCGAGTGCCGCTGCCCGAACACGAGTCGCGCGGCGTGCGGCAGCACCAGACCCACGAAGCCGATCGCGCCGGCGATGCTCACCAGGGTCGCCGTCAGCAGGGCCGTCACCACCAGCAGGAGGAGGCGGGTACGGCCCACGTGCACGCCGAGCGACGCGGCCACGTCCTCCCCGAAGGCGAACGCGTCGAGCGTCCGGGCTGCGGCGAGGCAGACCACGGAGCCGAGCAGCACGACTCCTCCACTCAGCGCCACGTCGTCCCAGCGCATGCCCTCGAGGGAGCCGAGCAGCCAGAACATCACGCCGCGCGTCTCGTCCGAGTCGGCGAGCGCGAACACGATCAGCGAGGTCAGCGCCGAGAACAGCTGCGTGCTCGCCACCCCCGCCAGGATCACGCCCGAGGTGCCGCCCGCCGAGAACCGCGTGAGCAGCAGCACGAAGGCGAAGGCGACGAGCGCGCCGACGAAGGCGCCTCCGGAGAGCCCGACCACTCCTCCGCCGACCCCGAGCACGCCGACGAGCACCGCTCCCGTGGACGCTCCGGAGGAGACGCCCAGCACGAACGGGTCGGCGAGCGGATTCCGCAGCAGCGACTGCAGGATCACTCCGCACACGCCGAGCCCCGCCCCGCACGCCGCGGCCACCAGTGCGCGCGGGAGACGCTCCTGCCAGACGATCGCGTCCTCGGCCGCACGCACCGGAACGGAGGCGAGCCCGAGGTGGTTGAGGAGGATGTCGCGGACGTTCACGAGCGAGACGTCGGCCGGGCCGAGCGTCACCGCGACGCCGACCGAGAGCGCCAGCGCGAGCAGCCCGCCGAGGACCAGCGCCGCGGCGACCAGACCCCGCGGCACACGGCGGACGAGGACCGTGCTCAGAGCGAGGCCCCGTTCTCGTCCCACCAGGCGCGGATCTTCTCGAGGCCGTCGACGAAGCGGATCGACGGGTTCAGCTCGGCGCCGTGCAGCGAGATGAAGCGGCCGTCCTGCACCGCGGGCAGGCTGCTGGTCAGCGGGTCCGAGCGGAGGAACGCGGTCTTGTCGTCGAGCCGGTCGCCGGGGAAGCGGTCGCGCTGCAGGTCGCCGAGGACCAGCACGTCCGGGTCGGCCGCGACGACGCTCTCCCAGCCCACGGCCGCCCAGTCGTCGGTCCGGTCGGCGAAGACGTTGGTCATGCCGGTCGTGGTGCCCAGCATCGAGGCGAAGTTGTAGCCGCCGGCCATGTAGGGCGTCCTGGTGTCCGCGAACCAGAAGGCGACGCTCCGGCCGCCGAAGTCGACTCCCTCCGTGGCGACCGCGGCGCGCGCCTGCAGCTGCGCGACCAGGGCGTCGCCGCGCTCCTGCACGTCGAACACCTCGGCGAGCTCGTGGATCTCCTGGTAGAGGTCGTCGACGGTGAGCGGGACCGTGCGCGTGCCGCTCCCGCCGTTGACGCTCTCTCCGCCGTCGCAGTCGGTGGGAGAGAGGTAGGAGCCGATGCCCGTCTCGGCGAGGCGCTCGCGCGAGGCGACCCCCTCGGGGGCGTAGTGGCGGCCGAAGGAGGCGGTGACGAAGTCGGGGTCGGCGCCGAGCAGCACCTCGTAGGTGGGCGCGTTGTCGGCCAGGCGCGGCACGCTCTCGTTCGCGGAGGCGAGGGTCTCGAGCACCGGGTCGGTCCAGGAGGCGGTGCCGACCATCCGGTCCTCCAGGCCGAGCGAGAGCAGGATCTCGGTCGAGTCCTGATCGAGGGAGACGACCCGCTGCGGAGGGGCGGTGACGGTGGTGCTCGTGCCGCAGTTCTCGACGGTCAGCGGGTAGGAGGTCGTGCCCTCCCCCGCGGCAGCCGTGCTCTCGGGCTCGATCTGCTCCGAGACGCCGCAGCCGGTGAGGGCGAGCAGGGTCACGGCGGCGAGGGCGAGGGCGGCGGGGCGCCGGCGGTGCGTGGACATGGATCTCCCGTGGTTCGTGGGGCGTCGTTCGTCGGCGGGCAGCACCCCGGTGCGGCGCGGAGCCTCCGGGGTGGCGCGGAGCCCGGGTAAGCATAGCCTTACCTCACCTCGACCCGTCCGGTCGCGCCAGTCGATCCGCGCCACGCGCCCTCGGCCCGACCGCCGGCGACTCCGCAGACGTCGCCGTGGGCGCGCGCGTGTACGGCGAGGTCCGGGTTCTCGCCGCGCTCAGAGAACCCCGAACGGACTAGTAAGCGGACACCTGTCGCGCACCTCGCCTCCGCAGCCCCCAACCGGGTGGACAGCACCCCGGACACGGTTCCCCTGGGGGCGAGAGAGCGCGATCCTGGACACCGACGATCGCCGGCACCCGCCCCACCGCCCGCCGACCGTCACGGAAGGATCCTGTTGCCCCGCCACTCCGCCCGCACCGCCCCCTCCGGCCGGTCCGCGCTGGTGCGCAAGGCCGACGCCTCCGGCTACCGGCCCGAGATAGAGGGACTGCGCGCCGTCGCGTCCCTCCTGGTCGCGACGTTCCACATCTGGCTGGGCCGCGTCTCCGGAGGCGTCGACGTCTTCTTCGTGGTCGCCGGGTTCCTCACCACCCTCACCCTCCTCGGCCAGATCCGCCGGTTCGGACGCGTCCGTCCGATCGCCTTCCTCCGGAGGCTCGCCTCGCGGCTCTTCCCGGCGGCCGCGGTGGTGCTGGTCGTCGTCGCGGCGCTCGCTCCGCTCCTCCTGCGCCCCTCGCAGCTGCTGCAGACCTTCACCGAGGTGCTCGCCTCGACGTTCTCCGTCGAGAACGTCGCGCTCGCGCGGGCCGGAGTGGACTACCTCGCGCAGGACGACTTCCACTCGCCGGTGCAGAACCTCTGGGCGATGTCGGCGCAGGGGCAGTTCTACCTGATCTGGCTCGCCCTGGTGCTCGTCGCGACCCTCGCCGCCGCGCTGCTGCGGCGCCGCGCGCACCTGCCGCGGTTCCTGCTGGCGCTCGTCGCGGCGCTCACCGTCCTCTCGTTCGCGTTCTCCGTCGTTCTGGTCGGGATCGACCAACCGACCGCTTACTACAGCACCCTCGCCCGGTCGTGGGAGTTCGGGCTCGGCTCGCTCGCGGCCCTCGTGCTCCCGGGCCTGTCGATCCCGGCGGCCCTGAGGACGGTCGCCGGCTGGCTGGGGCTGATCGGAGTCGTCTCCTGCGGATTCGTGCTCCAGGTCTCGAGCGCGTTCCCGGGCGCCGCGGCGCTCTGGCCGACCCTCTCGGCGGTGCTCGTCCTCGTCGCCGGGACCGGCCCCGCCCCGGAGCGCGGAGTCGGCCGGCTGCTGGCCCTGCGCCCGCTCGTGCGGCTGGGCGGCCTGAGCTACGGGCTCTATCTCTGGCACTGGCCGCTCCTGGTCTTCTGGCGTGAGAGCACCGGCGAGGACCCGACCGCGTCGACCGGCCTGGGCATCATCGCGGCGGCGGTCCTCCTCGCCGCCGCTTCGAAGCGCTTCCTCGAGGACCCCCTCCACCGCCGCGCCCCCGCCGAGCACCCGCACCGCCTCCGCGCGCTCGCCCCGGCGGCCCTGCTGGCCGTCGCCGCCCTGGTCGGGGTGACGGGCCTCACCGGCACGAACGCCGCGATCGCCGCCGACCTCACCCGCGCGCACGCACTCCCCGTCTCGACCGAGGGCTGCGTGGGAGCCGCGGCGCTCGCGAACTCCTGCCCGGACTCCTGGACCACGAGCCTGCCCGCCGTCGACGCGTCGGAGGACGGCTCCGTGCTGAACACCGACGAGTGCAGCACCGGCAACTCCGGCACCGAGCTCAAGGAGTGCCGCTTCGGCGATCCGGCCGGCCTCCGCGTGCTGCTCATCGGCAACTCGCACGCGGCGTCCTTCTTCCCGGCGCTGCGCGGCGTGGCGGAGGAGCGCGGCTGGGATCTGCACACCTACTACAAGACGGGCTGCGTCTTCTCGACCGCCGAGCGGCGCGACGACTCCGCTTCCGCCCGCCGCTCCTGCGACGTCTGGAACGAGAAGCTGCAGGGGGAGCTCGCGGGCCAGGACCCGTACGCGCTCGTGGTCACCGCCTACTCCGCCAAGAAGTCCGTGTTCGTCGACGCGTCCGGCACCCCCGACGAGCAGGCCGGGATCGACGGGTTCCACGAGTCGTGGGCGCCGCTGATCGCCCGCGGATCCACGGTGGTCGCGATCCGCGACAATCCGGTGCTGCCCTCGCTCGCCCTGCTGGCCTGCGCCGAGAAGCCGGGCTCCGCGGACGACTGCAGCGTGCCTCTCGACGAGGCCTTCGCCGACCGCGAGCTGATGGCCGCGGCGGCCGAGGGCTGGCCCGGTGCGGCCACGGTCGACCTCACCCGCTGGTTCTGCGACGACCGCGGCTGCCCCCTCGTGATCGGCGGAGTGAAGGTGTACCGCGACCTCGGCCACCTCACCGAGTCGTACGCCCGGACCCTGGCGCCCTACCTCGGGGAGGCGCTGGACCCGCTGGTCGGCTGAGGGCGCTCGCGCTCGCCTCCGGACGCATGCAAGACTGTTTATACGAACAGGGATTGGAGGAGCCGATGGGCCACTCTCACGGCGTTCCGGCCGGCTCCGCCGCCGCCCGGCACCGGCGTCCGCTCGTGGCCGCCTTCGTGCTGACCGCGGCGTTCACGGTCGTCGAGTTCGCGGTCGGAGTCGCGACGGGCTCGCTCGCGCTGCTCTCGGACGCCGCGCACATGGGCACCGACGTGCTGGCGCTCGGAATGTCGATCGCCGCGATCTCGCTCGCCGCCCGTCCCGCCGCGAAGGGCCGCACCTACGGCTCCTACCGCCTCGAAGTCCTGGCCGCCCTCGCCAACGGCCTGCTCCTGTTCGCCGTCGCGGCCTTCGTGATCGTGGAGGCGGTGCGCCGCTTCGCCGAGCCGCCCGCCGTGCCCGGCGGCCCCCTCCTGATCACCGCCGTGGTGGGCCTGGCGGTCAATCTGGTGAGCCTGCGCCTGCTGTCGGCCGGCGCGAAGGAGAGCATCACCCTCCGCGGGGCCTCGCTCGAGGTGCTGGGCGACGCGCTCGGCTCCGTCGGAGTGATCGCGGCGGCGATCGTGCTGCTCACCACGGGGTGGGCGTGGGCGGATCCGATCGTCGGCGTGCTGATCGGACTGCTGATCCTGCCGCGCACCTGGTCGCTGACCCGGCAGGCGCTCGGGATCCTGATGGAGTCGGCGCCCGCGCACGTCGACCTCGCGGCCCTCGAACGCGACGTCTGCGCCGTCCCCGGCGTGCTGGCGCTGCACGACCTGCACGTGTGGACGATCACCTCCGGCATGGAGAGCGCCACCGGCCACGTGGTCGTCGCCCCCGACGCCGACTACCGGACCGCGCTCTCGCGGGTGCTCGCCGTCCTCCGCGAGCGCCACGGCATCGACCACGCGACCATCCAGTGCGAGCCCGAGGCCTTCCCGGAGACGACGCACCGGCTCTGAGCGCGGCGCCGCCGTGCGCAGGGCCGCCCGCCCGCGGGCCTGCGCCCCCGGCACGCCTGCACCCACCCCGCGCCCACGACTCTCCAGGAGTTGTCGCACTCGGCGTCGAGCGCGACAACTCCTGGCCTCTCGCGGCGCGAGATCTCCTCGTGCGACCGCTCGACGGGCAGGCGCTCCGCCCGCGCTCCGCCACTCTCCAGGAGTTGTCGCACTCGGCATCGAGCGCGACAACTCCTGGCGTCTCGACGAGGGGAGGCCCGCCCGCCCTGAGCACCTTCCGATTGTTGACGTGAACATGTACAGTCGGCCGTCAGGGCGCGTTCACGTGAACACGCCCGCATTTCAATGGCGAAAGAGAGACCGCATCAATGTCGATGTCCTTCAGAAGGGTCGCCGCGCTCGCCACGAGCGCCGCCCTGGCCACAGGAGCACTGCTGGCGATCCCCGCCGCAGCAGCCCCCGCTCAGGCCGCGGACGCGCTCCGCATCACGCCGAACCCCGCCGCCGCCGGTGAGGCGTTCGAGGGCTGGGGCACCAGCCTCGTCTGGTTCGCGAACGCGACCGGCAACTATCCCGAGGCCCTCCGCGAGGACCTGTACCAGAAGGTCTTCGGCGACAGCGGCCTCGACCTGAACATCGCCCGCTACAACATCGGCGGCGGCAACGCCTCCGACGTGAAGGACTACCTCCGCCCGGGCGGCGCCGTCGAGGGCTGGTGGAAGCCGAACCCGGCCGGCGACGCGGCGACCTACGGCGGCACCTCCACGAAGCTCGCCGACCGCGACGCGCTCCTGGCGAAGTGGAACCCGGACGACCCCGCCTCCTACGACTGGACCGCCGACGAGACGCAGCGCTGGTGGGTGGAGAAGCTCGCGCAGGAGAAGCAGATCTCGCACTGGGAGGCGTTCTCCAACTCCGCCCCGTACTTCATGACCGAGAGCGGCTACGTCTCGGGCGGCTTCGACGCGAAGAGCGAGCAGCTGAAGCCCGCCGCCGAGGAGAAGTTCGCGAAGTACCTCGTGGAGGTCACCGAGCACATGGAGGACGAGTACGGCATCGAGTTCGACACGCTCGACCCCTTCAACGAGCCGAACACGGACTACTGGGGCACGCAGCTCTCCAACGGCGTCCCGACCGGCGGACGCCAGGAGGGCATGCACGTCGGCCCGACGCGCCAGGCGGGTCTGATCCCCGACGTCGTCGCCGCGCTGGACGCCTCGACCACCGGCGCCGGCCTCGCCGCGATGGACGAGACCAACCCCGACATCTTCGCGACGAACTGGGCCGCCTACTCCGACGCCGTCCGCGCCGAGGTCGACCGGATGAACGTCCACACCTACGGCACCTCGGGCCGCCTCAAGGTCCGCGACCTCGCGAAGCAGGCCGACACCGACCTCTGGATGAGCGAGATCGAAGGCAACTGGGTCAAGGGGTTCGACCCCACCAACATGGAGAACGGCCTCGGCATCGCCGGCCGCATCAACGACGACCTGCGCGAGCTCGAGCCCGAGGCGTGGGTGCTCTGGCAGCCCGTCGAGGACTACTACAACATGCAGCAGCCCGCGCCCAAGGGCGAGAACCTCAACTGGGGCTCCGTCTACATCGACCTGGACTGCAAGCCCTACCAGGAGAACGGGACCGAGGTCTGGAAGTCGGTCCGCCGCGTCGCCGACGCCGGTGGCGACTCCACCAAGGCCCCGGTCTGCGGCGTCGAGACGAACTCGAAGTTCAACACCATCCGGAACTTCACGAAGTTCATACACGAGGGCGACCACCTGATGCCCTCCACGGACAGCTCCTCCACCGCCGCCGTCCGCGGCGACGGCTCGGGCGCGACCGTCGTGCACGCCAACAGCACCACGGCCGACCAGACCGTCGTGCTCGACCTGTCCCGCTTCGGCACCATCGCCGACACCGCGGCGGTCACCCCCTACGTCACCACGAAGGCCTCCTCGGCCGCCGCTCCCACGAGCAACGCGCTGGTCGCGAAGACCCCGGTGGCCGTCGACCGCATCTCACGCACCGCCACGATCACCGTGCCCGCCAAGTCGGTCACGAGCTTCTCGATCGACGGAGTCTCGGGAGTCGCCGACTCCGCCCCCGCCCTGCGCGACGGCCACCGCTACCAGCTGGTCGGCACTCAGAGCGGCAAGGCGCTGACCGGCAACCCCTCGGGTGCCGCGACCACGCTCACCACGCTCGCCACCGACTCCGCCACGGCCGCCAAGCAGACCTGGACCGTCCGCGAGGTCGCCGCCGGCGACCGCGAGGCCACCCGCCGCGTCGTGCTCGTCAACGGCGACGGACGGGTGCTCGGAGCGACGACCGCCGGCACCGACCTGCGCACGCTGTCCGTCGACACGGCGAAGACGACCGCCGCGACCCGCTGGATCGTCAACACCACCGACGGCGTGAACTTCTCGCTCGTCAACGAGGCGATCGCCCAGTCGCTCGACGTGAACGGCGCCTCCAGCGCCGACGGCGCGTCGGTCGGCGTCTACACCTCCAACGGCGGAGCGAACCAGTCGTGGACCCTCCGCGACCTCGCCCCGGCCACGGGTCAGACCGTCGCGGTCCGCACCACGGCGGGCGTCGCTCCGACCCTGCCCGCGAGCATCACTCCGCAGTACTCCTGGGGAGCCGGCGCACCGCTCGCCGTCACCTGGCAGCGCCCCGCCGACTCGGCGTACGGCTCGACCGGCCGCGTCGAGGTGCCCGGCACCGCGACCGACCTCTACGGCCAGACGATCACCGTCACCGCGCTCGTCGACGTGGGCGGACTGACCGCGACCGATCCCGTGTCGGTCACGGCCGCCGCGGGCGCCTCGGTCACCGGAGTGAAGGCCTCGGCTCCGACCACGGTCCCCGCCCGCGTGGGCGCCTCGGCCAGCACCTTCCCGGTGCCGGTCGTCTGGGACTGGACGCCGCTCACCACCGCCTCCCTCGCCCAGGCCGGGCAGGTGACGGTCTCGGGAACGGCGACCGCCGACGGCGCGTCGCTCCCCGCCACGCTCACGGTGCTCGTCACCACGGGCACGCTCCGCAACTTCAACCCGGACGCCGGCATCGTCGCGACCGCGTCGTCGTCGGAGTCGGGCTACGGACCGGAGCGCACCCGCAACGGCGTCGACGGCGACAAGGGCTGGTCGAACTGGACCAACGGCACCAAGGCCGCGCAGAGCTCGCTGACGTACACCTTCCCCTCGACCCACCAGGTCGAGAAGGTGTCGGTGCAGTTCCTCGCCGACGGCGGCACCAGCTGGGCGCAGACCTACCAGCTGCAGTACCAGGCCGCCGACAGCACGACCTGGACCGCGGTCCCCGGCTACGAGTCGGCCGTGGCCCTCGCGTCGCCGGCCGGCGGAACGGCTCCCACCCTGGTGGCGTCGTTCGCGCCCGTCACGGCCAAGGCCTTCCGCGTCGTGATGAACGCCTACGACAACACGCACCTGATCGTGGCCGAGACCAAGCTCTACGAGTCGGTCGCCTCGGCGGCCGCGGTCACCACCCTGGGCGCCCTGCGCGTCGGCGGAGCCGGCATCGCCGGGTTCGACCCGGCCCGCACCTCCTACGCGGTCACCGTCGAGGGCACCGCGATGCCGGTGATCGGAGCAGTGGCGACCGACTCGGCGGCCACCGTGCGGATCACCCAGCCGACGACGGCGAACGGCGGAGTCGCGACCATCGCGGTCCGCGCCGCCGACGGCTCCGTCACGTCGACCACGACGGTGACGGTGACCCTGAAGGCGCCCGCCGCCCTCGCGATCGCGGTCACGGCGACCACCCGCTGCGTCGCCGGCAAGGTGACGCTCACCGTCGCGGCGAAGAACGGATCCGCCGTGCCGGTCTCGATGACCATCGCGACGCCCTCCGGGTCGAAGCAGGTCACCGGAGTCGCCCCCGGCGCGAGCGGCAGCGCCGCGTTCACCACGCGCGCCGCCTCGGTGGCGGCCGGTCAGGCGACCGTCACCGCGACGGGCACCGTCGACGGCAAGCAGGTCACCTCGGTGGCGACGGGAGCGTACGCGGCCCGCAGCTGCTGACGCCCCCTCCGGCACGGACCGCCTCCGCCCCTCCGGGACGGGGGCGGTCCGTCGTTCGCCGTGAGAGCGGTGCGGCAGGGGCCGCGAGGACAGGGGCCGTCAGGACAGGGGCCGTGCGTCGCGGGATCTCGAGACGCCCGCTGCGCGGGCTACTCGATCAGCAAAGACCTGACGCCCTGTGCAGGCCGGACACCCGCCCCCACCCCGGCTGGCCCCGAACCGCACACTCGTGCCGGTCGGGCAGCCGCCGCATCCCTGCCGGTCGGGCAGCCGCGGCACGCGGCGACTCGACACCCACCGACTCCGAACGGGTCGGGAAGCCGCCCGCGACTCATGCCTGTCGGGCAGCCGCGGCACGCGGCGACTCGAGACGCGTCAGTGCCCCGCAGCCGCCCCGTCGCGCTTCCGCAGGCGCGAGACGCCCATCACGACGGCCGCGATGACCAGCCCCAGCACGAGGCCGAAGATCATCGAGACGAAGGTGTCGGCCAGCCAGACGACGACCGGGCCCGCGCCCTCGACCGCATGGGTGACGACGTGCACGAGGTCGTACGGACCGTGCCAGACCGTCTCGGCGAGGTTCGCGACGACGAGGTGCCCGCCGACCCAGAGCATGGCGAGCGTCCCGATGATGCTGATCGCGCGGAACACGACCGGCATCGACGCGACGATCCTCGCTCCGGTGCGCCGCACGCCGCGGGCCGCGTTCTTCATCAGGCGCAGGCCCACGTCGTCGATCTTCACGAGCAGGGCGACCGCGCCGTAGACGAGCACCGTCATCCCGAGCCCGACGACCAGGAGCGCGCCGAGCGTGGGCCAGATCCCGAAGTCGGGGTCGAGGCCGTCGAGCGCGATCAGCATGATCTCGGTGCTCAGGATGAGGTCGGTGCGGATGGCGCCGAAAACGAGCTTCTTCTCGTCGCGCGCCTCCGTCTCGTGGCCGCCGTGCGAGACGCCGAACCACTCCAGCACCTTCTCCGCCCCCTCGAAGCAGAGGAAGGCGCCGCCGAGGATCAGCAGGTACGGCAGCACCTGCGGCGCGAACGCCGAGAGCAGCAGCGCCAGCGGGATGATGATGACGAACTTGTTGAACAGGCTCCCCAGCGCGATCCGACCGACCACCGGCAGCTCCCGCGCGGGCGTGAGGCCCTGCACGTACTGCGGGGTGACGGCCGCGTCGTCGATCACGACGCCCGCCGTCTTGGCGCTCGCCTTCAGGGCGGCGGTGAGGATGTCATCGACAACCGCGAGCAGGCCGACCGACATGTGCGTCTCCTTGGAGGTCCGGGGTGAGAGGGCTCACAGTATCGCGCGCGGGCGGCGGCTCCGCGTCGCCGGCCGCGTGCGATCCGCAGGAGGGTGCCGTCTACAGGAGTGCGTGCGATCTGCAGGAGTGCGTGCGATCTGCAGGAGTGCGTGCGATCTGCAGGTGCGATGTGCAGGAGTGCGTGCCATCCGCAGGGGACGCGTACCCCTTGAGGTGTGCGATCTGCAGGAGTGCGTGCCGTCTGCAGGAGTGCGTGCGATCTGCAGGTGCGATGTGCAGGCCATCCGTCCGAGGGAGCGCTCTCCTCCGGATACGCCGCCGAGAAACGCGAGAATCCCCTGCAGACCGCACTAGCCGACCCTGCAGATCGCACAGGTGCCTGCAGATCGCACGTGAAGAGGAAGAGGAAGAGGACTACGAGCCGGACGAGCGGGAGGACGCGGACGACGCGGACTACGCGGAGGAAGAAGCCGCACCCGACCTGGACGCCCCCGCCCCCGCCCCCGCCCCACCGCTCGGCGCCGGCCCCGTGCTCTCGCGCACGATCAGCCGGGTCGGCACCAGCGACACCCCGGTGCGCTCGCCCGACTCGAGCTCGCGCAGCAGGATGTCGACCGAGCGGCGGCCCGTGTCGCCGAAGAACTGGCGCACCGTCGTCAGCGGCGGCCAGAAGCTCGCCGACTCCTGCATGTCGTCGAAGCCCGCGACGCTCACCTCGCCGGGCACGGCGCGTCCGGCCTCGTGCAGCGCGCGCAGCACGCCGAGCGCCATCTGGTCGTTCGCGGCGAAGATCGCGGTGACCTCGGGATCGGCGGCGAGCCGCTTGCCGAGGCGGTAGCCGGAGTCGGTGGACCAGTCGCCGACCAGCACCTCCGGCACCGGGGCGCCGCGCTCGATCAGGGTCGACTCCCACGCCTCGTGGCGGCGCTCGGCGGAGTAGGAGCGGTCCGGGCCGGCGATGTGGTGCACGGTGCGGTGGCCGAGTCCGAGCAGGTGCTCGACGGCCTGACGGGCGCCCGACATCTGGTCGGTATCGACCACCGGGTACTTCTCGCCGCCGGCGGAGTCGACGACCACCACGGGCAGGTCCGGCGGGAGGACGATGTCGGCCTCGTCGAGCAGGTGCGCCTCGACGATGATGATGACGCCGTCGACCGCCTCCTCGCTCAGCCGGTGGAACGCGACCGACACCTCGCCCTGGGTGGGGTGGGAGACGGGGATGAGGGTGATCGAGTAGCCCGCGTCGGCGGACGCGACCGCGATGGCGTCGAGGGTGCGCATGTTGCCGAACGAGGACAGCGTGAACATGATCACGCCGATGCTGTGGAAGCGTCCCGTCCGCAGCGCCCGCGCAGCACTGTTGGGCCGGTAGCCGAGGGCCCGCATCGCCTCGAGGACCCGCTCGCGCGTCTCGCCGTCGACGTTCTGCTTGCCGTTCGACACCCGCGAGACCGTCTGGCCCGAGACGTTCGCGCGCCGGGCCACGTCGGCCATCGAGACGCCGCGTCGCGGCCGGGCGGACGGGGACGGGCGGTCGGTCTCGAGTGCCATGGGGTTCCCTTTATAGCGCGCCGCCCGTCAGCCGTGGTGCATCGTGCGCCGGATCGTGACGCAGGAACAGTCGCGGGTGGCGACGTGAACATGCTACGGTGACGCTCTGCCATGTTGACGTGAACATGGCGGGCCCGCACTACTCCCGAACGGAATCCCATGACGACGACGTCTCCCCCCGTCCCGCTGAGCGAGGTCGCCCCTCCGGCGTCCCCCCTCGCGGCCCCGAAGTCGCGGGCGAAGAGCGAGTGGAAGGGCCTGGCGTTCGTCGCCCCCTTCCTCGTCGTCTTCCTCCTGGTCTTCATCGCCCCGGTCGTCTACTCGATCTACCTCAGCCTGTTCCGCGAGCAGCTGGTGGGCGGCAACTCCTTCGTCGGCTTCGCCAACTACACGGCGATCTTCACCGACCCGAACTTCTGGGAGGGCTTCGGCCGCGTCCTGCTGTTCCTCGTCGTGCAGGTCCCCGTGATGCTCGTGCTGGCCCTCGTCGCGGCCCTCGCGATCGACAGCGGCCGCCTCCACGGCACCGGCTTCTTCCGCATCGTGGTCTTCCTCCCCTACGCCGTCCCCGCGGTCGTCGCGGTGCTGATGTGGGGCTTCATCTACGGCGACAACTTCGGCCTGGCCGCGAACGTCAACGACCTGCTCGGCTCCGACGTCGTCCAGCCCTTCTCGCGCGACTGGATCCTCGCCTCGATCGGCAACATCGTCACGTGGGAGTTCGTGGGCTACAACATGCTCATCTTCTACTCCGCGCTGAAGACGATCCCCGGCGAGCTCTACGAGGCGGCCGAGATCGACGGCGCCGGCCCGATGCGCGTCATCCGCTCGATCAAGCTGCCCGCCCTGCGCGGCGCGATCGTCATCGCCACGATCTTCTCGATCATCGGCAGCTTCCAGCTGTTCAACGAGCCGAACATCCTCCGGACGCTGGCGCCGAACATCATCACCACCTACTTCACCCCGAACATGTACGCCTACAACCTGTCCTTCGCCGGTCAGCAGTACAACGCGTCGGCCACGGTCGCCATCGTCATGGGCGTGATCACCGCGGTGATCGCCTACGTCGTGCAGCTCCGCGGCGCGCGGAAGGAGAACTGATGGCCCTCGCGACCGCTCCCCGGACGCCCTCCCGCGCCCCGAAGCGCCCGGCCGCCCGCCGCGGCTCCTCGGTGCAGCCCAAGAAGTCGATCGCCTTCACCCTGCTGATGTCGGTCTTCATCCTCTACAGCCTCGTGCCGCTGGCCTGGCTGGTCATCAACGCGACGAAGACGCAGGCCGGCCTGCTCTCGAGCTTCGGCCTCTGGTTCGACGGCGACTTCGTCTTCTTCCAGAACATCGCCGACACCCTCAGCTACCGCGACGGGATCTTCCTCCGCTGGCTCGGCAACACCCTGCTCTACGTCGTCGTCGGCGCCGGAGGAGCGACGCTCCTGGCCACGCTCGCCGGCTACGGCCTCGCGAAGTTCCGCTTCACGGGCCGCAAGGCGGTCTTCGCCGTGGTGCTCGGAGCGATCGCGGTCCCCGGCACGGCCCTCGCCGTCCCGACGTTCCTCATGTTCAGCCAGCTCGGCCTGACCAACACCCCGTGGGCGATCATCATCCCCTCGCTGATCAGCCCGTTCGGCCTCTACCTCGTCTGGGTCTACGCGGTGGAGTCGGTGCCCACCGAGCTGCTCGAAGCGGCGCGGATGGACGGGGCGGGCGAGTTCCGCACCTTCTTCACCATCTCCATCCGACTCCTCGCCCCCGGCATCGTGACCGTGCTGCTGTTCTCGGTCGTCGCGACCTGGAACAACTACTTCCTCCCGCTGATCATGCTGAGCGACCCCACCTGGTACCCGCTCACCGTCGGCCTCAACCAGTGGAACGCGCAGGCCACCGGCGTCAGCGCGCAGCCGATCTACAACCTCGTGATCACGGGCTCGCTGCTCACGATCATCCCCATCGTCGTCGCCTTCCTCGGACTCCAGCGCTTCTGGCAGTCCGGTCTGAGCGCCGGCAGCGTCAAGGGCTGAGCCCTCCCCTACCCATCCCCCGGCCGGAGCGTCCTGCCCCGTCCACAGCACCCGCAGCACGAAGAAGTGAAGGGAAACACCACCATGAAG
The DNA here is from genome assembly GCF_002932795.1 of Rathayibacter sp. AY1B5. Taxonomy (NCBI): domain Bacteria; kingdom Bacillati; phylum Actinomycetota; class Actinomycetes; order Micrococcales; family Microbacteriaceae; genus Rathayibacter; species Rathayibacter sp. AY1B5. Next base: position 5,264 of record NZ_PSWM01000033.1, on the reverse strand, counting down.
ATCGCCCGTTCCGCCCTCCGGCGGACCCTGACGGTCGCGGCCGTCGCGGCCCTGGCCGCCGGCTCCCTCGCGGCCTGCTCGTCCACCTCCGGTGGCGGCACGACCACGAGCGCCGGCTCCGCCGCCGACCTCGACTCGGCCCTCGAGGCCGGTGGCAAGATCACGTACTGGAGCTGGACCCCCAGCGCCGAGGCGCAGGTCGCCGCGTTCGAGAAGGCCTACCCGAAGGTCGACGTCGAGCTCGTCAACGCCGGCACCAACAAGGACGAGTACACCAAGCTCGAGAACGCGATCAAGGCCGGCTCGGGCGCCCCCGACGTCGTCCAGATCGAGTACTACGCCATGCCGCAGTTCGCGCTGTCGGACTCGCTCCTCGACCTGTCGCAGTACGGCATGGGCGACCTCGAGGACAAGTACTCCGCCTCCACCTGGGGCAGCGTCAACATCGACGGCAAGCTCGTCGGCCTCCCGCAGGACTCGGGCCCCATGGCGCTGTTCTACAACAAGACGGTCTTCGACCAGTACGGCATCGCCGTCCCCGCCACCTGGGACGAGTACGTGGCCGCGGCCGAGAAGCTGCACACCGCCGACCCGTCGAAGTACATCACCGCCGACACCGGCGACGCCGGCTTCGCGACCAGCATGATCTGGCAGGCGGGCGGCGAGCCGTTCACCACCGACGGCACGGACGTCACGATCGACCTCGCCGACGAGGGCACCGCGAAGTGGACCGGCGTCTGGAACCAGCTCGTCGAGAAGAAGCTGCTCTCGGACACCCCCGCCTGGGGCGACGAGTGGTACAAGGGCCTCGCCGACGGCTCCATCGCCTCGCTGGTGACCGGCGCCTGGATGCCCGGCGTGCTCGAGTCCAGCGTCCCCGACGCCTCCGGCGACTGGGCCGTCGCGCCGATCCCGACCTACGACGGCACCGCCGTCAGCGCCGAGAACGGCGGTGGCGGCCAGTCCGTCACCAAGCAGAGCGAGAACCCGGCGCTGGCCGCCGCGTTCCTGCGCTGGCTGAACAGCGACCAGGCCTCGGTCGACGTCTTCCTGCAGAGCGGCGGATTCCCGTCGACCACGGCCGACCTCGACAGCTCGGACTTCACCGGTCAGGAGTCGGAGTACTTCGGCGGCCAGAAGATCAACGAGGTGCTGACCCAGGCCTCGAAGGACGTCCGCTCCGGCTGGTCGTACCTGCCCTACCAGGTCTACGCGAACAGCGTCTTCGGCGACACCGTCGGCCAGGCGTACGCCAACGGCACCAGCCTCGACCAGGGCCTCGCCGACTGGCAGAGCAAGCTCGTCCAGTACGGCAACGCGCAGGGCTTCACCGTCTCGGAGTAGCACCACTGCTCGACGCGGGGCCGGCCGGATCGCTCCGGTCGGCCCCGCGTCGTTCTCACGCTCGGACACACCGGGCACCGATCCTGAGGGGGATCCAGATGACCACCGCTCCCGAGAGCCGCTTCGCCATCGGCGCCGCCGACTTCGAGCTCGACGGCCGCCCGCACCGCATCCTGTCGGGGGCGCTGCACTACTTCCGCATCCACCCGGACCTCTGGGCCGACCGGATCCGCAAGGCCCGCCTGATGGGCCTGAACACCATCGAGACCTACGTCGCCTGGAACGCGCACGAGCCGCGCCGCGGCGAGTGGCGCGAGGACGCCGGGCTCGACCTGGGCCGCTTCCTCGACCTGATCGCCGCCGAGGGCATGCACGCGATCGTGCGCCCCGGCCCCTACATCTGCGCGGAGTGGGACAACGGCGCCCTCCCCGCCTGGCTCTTCCGCGACCCCGAGGTGGGCGTGCGCCGTTCCGAGCCGAACTATCTCGCGGCGGTCAGCGACTACCTGCGCCGCGTCTACGCGATCGTCGAGCCGCGCCAGATCGACGCCGGGGGGCCCGTGGTCCTCGTGCAGATCGAGAACGAGTACGGCGCGTACGGCTCCGACAAGGAGTACCTCGCCGAGCTCGTCCGGGTGACGCGCGACTCCGGCATCACGGTGCCGCTCACCACCATCGACCAGCCGACGCCGCAGATGCTCGCCGACGGCAGCCTCCCGGGCCTGCACCTCACCGGCTCGTTCGGCTCGCGGACCACGGAGCGCCTCGCGACGCTGCGCGAGTTCCAGCCCACCGGTCCGCTGATGTGCATGGAGTTCTGGTGCGGCTGGTTCGACGACTGGGGCACCCAGCACCACACCACCGACGCCGACGCCTCCGCCCAGGAGCTCGACACCCTGCTCGCGGCCGGCGGCTCCGTCAACATCTACATGTTCCACGGCGGCACCAACTTCGGCCTGACCAGCGGAGCGAACGACAAGGGCCGCTACGCCGCGATCACGACGAGCTACGACTACGACGCCCCGCTCGACGAGGGCGGCGACCCGACCGCGAAGTTCTGGGCGTTCCGCGACGTCATCGCGCGCTACGCGCCGGTGCCCGAGGAGGTGCCCGCGATGCGCCCGCCGGCGCCGGCCCTCACGGCTCCGCTCGTCTCCGGCCCGGCCCTGCTCGGCCTCGGCCAGGCGTTCGGACCGGCCGCGCACCTCGACGCGATGGCCTCCTTCGACGACCTCGGCCACGACGACGGCTTCGTGCTCTTCACGACGACGCTCGACGGCTCCTCCGCTCCGGCCCGCCTCGTGGTGGGCGAGGAGGTGCGCGACCGCGCCTGGGTGCTGCTGGACGGCGTGCCGGTGGGCGTGCTGGCGCGCGACCACCACGAGCGGGCGCTGACGCTCCCGAGCGGACGCGGCGAGCTCGCGATCCTGGTCGAGAACCAGGGGCGGGTGAACTACGGCACGCGGATCGGCGAGCACAAGGGCCTGATCGGAGGGGTGCGGCTGGACGGCGCCGAGCTGATCGGCTGGGCCGCCCGCGCCCTCGCTCTGGAGTGCCTGCACGACCTCGCCGTCGCGGCACCGGCGTTCTCGGCCGGGCCGCAGCTCGCCTCCGGCTCGTTCGAGCTCGACGAGCAGGCCGACCTGTACGTGGACACGCTGCACTGGGGCAAGGGCCTGGTCTGGGTGAACGGCTTCCTCCTCGGTCGCTACTGGCGCCGTGGACCGCAGCGCACGCTGATCGTCCCCGCGCCGGTCACCCGCGCCGGCCGCAACCGCGTCGTGGTGCTGGAGCTGGAGGGCATCGCCGAGCCGGAGATCCGCCTTCTCGCGGGGGCCGAGCTCGGGCACACCGAGATCTGAGCTGCGGAGCGGAGGCCGGGAGGGCCGGGGGACGCCGTGGGGCGTCGACCCGGGCTCCCGGCCTTCGTCGTGCAGGCGCCGCGGTGCCGCCTCCGGGATGCGGGGCTCTGCTAGCCTCAGGCGCCCCGGTGCGGCGCCGGCGGGCGAAGGGGGAGACACGATGTCCAAGGCACTGCTGCGCACGACTCTGATCGGAGGCGCGCTGCTGCTCGCCCTCTCGGGCTGCGCGGGGACCGCGACGAGCGGATCGACGCTCCGGCCGTTCACTCCGACGCTCCCCTCGTCGTCGGCCGCCCCGTCCGCCACCGCGACGGCCGCCGCCCCTGCCGCCGACACCGCTCAGAAGACCGGCGAGCAGGTGGCCGCCGTGCTGACCGGCGTGCAGTTCGTGCCCGGCGAGTACGCGAGCATCCAGGAGATGCTCGACTCGATCTACCCCGGCCTCACCGCGACGGACGCGAGCTGCCTCTCGCCCTTCGGCCTGGGCTGGGACACCGCGCAGCCCGCCGCCGGACTCTCGTACGGCACGAGCGCCGACCGCTCCATGACCGCGGTCGTGTCGAGCACCGGCACCGCCGACGCGGCCGCCTCGCTCCTCGCGAGCGCCACCGACGCGACCACGCGCTGCGCCTCCGGCTCGGCGCTCTTCGCCATGCAGGGCGTGCCGGTCGAGACGACCGTCGAGCGCACCGAGCAGACCCTGACCGGCGCCGACGAGACGCTCGGCTGGAAGGTGTCCGGAGCCGTGGGCGGCAAGCCGTTCTCGCTCGTGGGCATCACCGCGCGCGTCGGCGGCGACGCGGTCGCGCTCGTGGGCTGGGACCCGACGACGAACACCTCGTACGTCCCGCGCGCGACGCAGCTCGTCGTCGACGGGCTGTAGGGCGCTCGGGCGCCGGGGCTCTGACTTCGGCCGTCCTCACCTTCGCGACTGTCCAGGAGTCGTCGCACTCGACGCCGAGTGCGACGACTTGTGAACAGTGGCGGAGCAAGCACCGGGCTCCGCGCACCGGGCTCCGCGCACCCCGGACGCGGCGCGGGAGCGCGCCTCAGGTCAGCCAGGAGAGGGTGCCGCCGTGGGCGGCCGCGCTCGCGAGCGGGACGCCGTCGGCGGCGAGCAGGAACGGGGTCGGCTCAGGAGCCGTGCGGTCCCCGCGCGCGGCGACGAGGTGCGGGAGCAGCGCCTCCGCCTCGAGCGTCACCAGGCTCGCGTCGCGCGCGGCGACCGTCGCCAGCACGCTCTCGCGCGCGGCCCACGGGAGGTAGACCAGGGTCCCGAGGGAGACGACGACCGTCCGCAGACCGCGCGGTACCGCGTCGAGCAGGGCGGGCAGCTCGGCGGCCGCATCGCCCGCGACGATCGTCGGCGGGCCGTCCTGCAGAGTCTCCACGGCCGAGCGGAGACGCGCGGTCCGCTCCGGGCGGTCGGGCGGGAGAAGCGCCTCCAGCCAGGCCACGTCCTCGGGCGTGCGGATGTCGAGCGGCGCCAGGTCGAGCCCCCGGCGCCACGCGACGACCGGAAGCCGCGCCGGCGCCGCGCCTCCGCTCACCGCGCACCGCAGCAGAGGCGCGCCCGCCCCGAGCCGCGTCTCGCCGTCGCTCGCCGTGAAGGCGTAGGAGTACCGATCCGGCGCCAGGCAGATCCCCGCGGAAGCGCCGATCTCGACGAGCGCCACCGGCTCCCCGGGCTCCGTGATCCGCTCCAGCGCCGCCACCAGGGGCGCGCATCGCAGCGCCTCGTTGGTCTGCGTCCTCCGCTCGGCCGCGATCGGCGCCACCCGCACCCACTCGCTCCGGAGCCACACGGCGAACCCGGCGCCGTCCACGTCGGGCACGCCGAGCAGCCGCGCGACCGAGAAGAGCAGGGACGGCTGCCGGTGCTGCGCGGGAAGCTGGTCGATCAGGGCGAGGAGGCGCGCGTCGTCCGCGACGGCGAGCGCCCACTCCACCTGCCGCTCGGAGGTCTGCGCGAGCTCGACGGCGGCGCGGTGGAAGCGGTCGGCGGAGGAGGGCATGCCTCCATCCTGAGGGAGCGGTGTCACGGTGCCTGCAGGCGGG
>NZ_PSWM01000032.1:0-42857 GCF_002932795.1 Rathayibacter sp. AY1B5 | reverse complement strand
ACGGCCTCGGCGTAGTCCCGGAAGCGCTCGGCGGTGTCGCGGATCGCCCGCGCCGACCGGCTCGCCGTCCGCGACTGGCCCGCCGGCTTCCTCTGGGGCTCCGCGACAGCCGCCGCACAGATCGAGGGCGCCGGCCACGAGGGCGGCAAGGAGGACAGCATCTGGGACGCGTTCTCCCGCGTCCCCGGAGCGGTCGCGAAGGGCGACACCCCCGAGGTCGCGGTGGACCACTACCACCGGATGCCCGCGGACGTGCGGCTGATGAAGGAGCTGGGGCTCGGCTCCTACCGCTTCTCGGTCAGCTGGGCGCGCGTCAAGCCGGGCGACCGCGCGGTGAACCCCGAGGGCCTCGACTTCTACTCCCGTCTGGTCGACGAGCTGCTCGGCGCCGGCGTGCTGCCGTGGCTCACGCTCTACCACTGGGACCTCCCGCAGGCCGTCGAGGAGACCGGCGGCTGGGCGAACCGCGACACCGCCGAGCGCTTCCGGGACTACGCCGAGGCCGTCTACGAGAGCCTCGGCGACCGGGTGCAGCACTGGACGACGTTCAACGAGCCGTTCTGCTCGACCCTGCTCTCCTACGGCGCGGGCGTGCACGCCCCCGGCGTGATCTCGCAGCAGAAGGCTCTCGCCGCCGTGCACCACACGCACCTCGCCCACGGGCTGGCCGTCTCGACGCTCCGGCAGCTCGGCGCGCAGAACCTGGGCATCACGCTCAACCTCTCGAACGCCGTCCCCGACGACCCCGAGGACGAGGCCGACCTCGACGCGGCACGCCGCTTCGACGCCCTCCAGAACCGGATCTTCCTCGACCCGCTGCTGCTCGGCGAGTACCCCGAGGACCTGCTCGAGGACGTCGCCGGGCTCGGCCTCGACGAGCTGATCGTCGACGGCGACCTCGACCTCATCTCGCTCCCGCTCGACTTCCTCGGCGTGAACCACTACCACGACGACAACGTCTCGGCCCACCCGCTGCCGGCCGGGGCGGACGACTTCGCCCAGGCGACCGACCGCGAGGTCGGCTCCCCCTGGGTCGGCTCCGAGTTCATCACCTTCCCGTCGCGCGGGCTGCCGCGCACCGCGATGGACTGGGAGGTGAACCCCGACGGGCTGCGCTACCTGCTGACCCGCCTGGGCCTCGAGTACGAGAACCTCCCTCCGCTCTACGTGACCGAGAACGGCGCCGCCTACGACGACGTCGTCGAGGACGGCCGCGTGCACGACGCGGACCGCACGCAGTACGTGCTCGACCACGTCGAGAAGGTCGCCGACGCGATCGACCAGGGCGCCGACGTCCGCGGCTACTTCGTCTGGTCCCTCCTCGACAACTACGAGTGGGCCTGGGGCTACGAGAAGCGCTTCGGCATCGTGCGCGTCGACTACGGCACGCAGGAGCGGATCGTGAAGGACTCGGGCCTGGTCTACTCCCGACTGCTCGGCGGCAGCGCCGCGGCGATCCTGGACTGACCCGTGAGCGAGCCGACGGGCGTCCGCGGCGGGGGCCGCTCCCCCACCCTCGAGATGGTCGCGGCGCGGGCCGGAGTCTCGCGCGCGACGGTCTCGCGGGTGGTCAACGGCGCCCCGCAGGTGGCCGCCGAGATCGTGGCCGCCGTGGAGAAGGCGATCGGCGAGCTCGACTACGTGCCCAACCACGCGGCGCGGATGCTCGCGTCGCGGCGCACGCAGTCGATCGCGCTGATCGTGCCGGAGTCGACCGCCCGCGTCTTCGCGGACCCGTTCTTCGCCTCGATCGTGCAGGGCGCCGCGATGCGCCTCGCCGACACCGACTACACGCTCTCGATGCTGATCGCGTCCGAGACCGACGGCGAGAAGACGCGGCGGTACCTGCTCGGCGGCAACGTGGACGGTGCACTCGTGGTCTCGCACCACTCCGGCGACCACTCCTACGCGGCGCTCTCGGGCACGCTGCCGATCGTCTTCGGCGGCCGGCCGCTCTCGCCGGACGAGCGCGGCTCCTACTTCGTGGACGTGGACAACACCGAGGGAGCGGCCGTCGCCACCGCGCACCTCATCGAGCGCGGACGACGCCGGATCGCGACCATCGCCGGCCCCGCCGACATGCCGCCCGGCGTCGACCGCCTGATCGGCTGGCGCGGCGCCCTGAGCGACGCGGGCCTCGCCGACGACCTGGTGGAGTGGGGCGACTTCTCGCCCGCCAGCGGCACCGAGGCGATGCGCCGGCTCCTGGCCCGCGACCCCGACCTGGACGGCGTCTTCGCCGCGAACGACCAGATGGCCGTCGGCGCCTACGCGGCCCTCCGCGAGGCCGGGCGCCGGATCCCCGAGGACGTGTCCGTCGTCGGCTTCGACGACGACCTCTTCGCCCGGAACGCCGTGCCCGCGCTGACCACGGTGCGCCAGCTCCCCGACGAGCTCGGAGCCCGCATGGTGGAGCTGCTGACCGCTCGCATCGAGGGGCTCCCCGTGGAGCACCGCACGCTGATGCCGACGTCGCTGGTCGTCCGCGCCAGCAGCTGACCCCGGCCCGCGAGTGTCCAGGAGTCGTCGCAGTCGAGGCCGAGTGCGACGACTTCCGGACAGTCGCGGGAGTTCGGGCGACCGTCGTGCGGGTCCCTCGCCGGGGGGCCTCACGGTCGCCAGCCGTGGGCCTCGAGAGCGGCACGGAGCTCGGCGATCGTCTGCGCCCGGCCACGGGTCAGACCTTCCGCGCGCACGACCACGACGATCCAGCCCGCGAGGTGAAGGGCCAGCAGCCGCTCACGGTCGCGTGAGAACTGCGCGTCGTCCGTCCGGTGCTGTCCGCCGTCGTACTCCGCCACCACCTTCCAGCGCTCGAAGACCAGGTCGCCGACCGCGAGCAGCCGACCGCCGAGCCTGATCTCGGCGTTCACCTCGGGCACCGGAAGTCCCGCTTCCTCGACGAGCGCACGGAGCCACGTCTCTCTCCGCGAGGCGGCTCCGGTCGATGCCAGCCGCAGCGCGGCGATCAGCGTGCGCCGGCCCCGGCCGTGGTGGGATGCCAGGCGCTCCTGAAGCTCCGGCAGTCGGACGTGCGGACGGGGATCGTCCCGGCGCGGATAGCGCGGCTCGAAGAGGAGGTGATCCGTCGCAGCGAGGAGATCGCGAGCGGACAGAAGCGGTGCGAGCGCGATCCAGGTCGACGCCGCTCCCGTGACCGGCAGCCCGTGCCGCAGGATCCTGTCGGTCTCCGTGAGAGTGTGACCGATCACTCCTCGCGTCCTCGGGGGCCGATGCGGGCTCGTGGCCGCCACGTGGATCGGATCATCGCCTTCCCGCCGCGCCGGCAGCGGCACCCCCCAGGCCTCGGCGGCGGTCAGATGGGAGAAGAGCTGCCAGGGCCGCAGCCGGGGCAGGTAGGCGGCGGCTCGCTCGAGGTGCGTGACCGGCATCACTCGCGTGCGCACTCCATGGAAGGGGCTGGCCAGAGCGGGACCGCGCAGCTGCGCGTCCGTCACTCCGGCGCGGACCGCCGCGCGGCGGGTGAATGCTCCGAGGTCGATGCTGGTCATGCCGCGATCCTGGCGGTCCGTGTTCCTCGTCCGACTCTCGCGGTCCGCATTCTGTGGACGAGCCGCCGATCCCGCCCCTGGGGAGGCGTGCCTCCCGCCGCGACTGTCCAGGAGTTGTCGCAGTCGGCGTCGAGTGCGACAACTCCTGGACATTCGGAGTGAGCGGCGTCGAGTGCGACGATTTCTGAACTGTGGAAGCGACCGACCTCGAGTGCGACAACTCCTGGACAGTCGGAGTCGCCGGGCAGACGCGGAAGCCGCCGGGGTCGCGAGCGACTACGGCGACGTCCGAGGAGCCGCGAGCCCCCGCGTCAGAGGAAGAGCGGCGCCGGGTCGAGGGCGGCGAAGCGGCGGCGCATCACGGCGACCGCGTCGGCGTGCTCGTCGACGAGGACGAAGCGGCGGCCCAGGGCGTGGGCGACCGCGCCGGTCGTTCCGGAGCCGGCGAAGAAGTCGAGCACGGCGTCGCCCTCGCGGCTGGACGCCTGCACGATGCGGCGGAGGATCCCCTCCGGCTTCTGCGTCGGGTACCCCGTCTTCTCGCGGCCGGTCGGCGAGACGATCGTGTGCCACCACACGTCGGTCGGCCGCTTGCCGCGCTCGGCCTTCTCCGGGGTCACCAGGCCCGGCGCCATGTACGGCTCGCGGTCCACGGCGGCGGAGTCGAAGTGGTAGCCGCGCGGGTCCTTCACGTAGACCAGGATCGTGTCGTGCTTCGTCGGCCAGCGGCGCGTGGCCTTCGCTCCGTAGTCGTACGCCCAGATGATCTCGTTGAGGAAGCACTCGCGGCCGAAGAGCGCGTCGAGCAGCACCTTCGCGTAGTGCGCCTCCCGGTAGTCGAGGTGGAGGTAGAGGGTCCCGTCGTCGGCGAGGAGCCGCCACGCCTCGGCCAGACGAGGCTCGAGGAACGACCAGTAGTCGTCGAAGCGGTCGTCGTAGCGGAGGAGGTCGCCGCGGATCCGCTCGTAGCTGCGCCCCTTGAAGCCGGCGATCGTGCCGGTGGTGGAGCGCACGGAGGTGGTCGAGGTCCGCACCTGCGCCCGGCCGGTGTTGAACGGCGGGTCGAGGTAGACGACGGTGAAGGCCCCGTCGGCCAGCTGCGGCAGGACCTCGAGGTTGTCGGCGTGGAACACCGCGCTCCGCGACTCCGGGACGCCGTCCGCGATCTGGATCGTCCTGGGCACCCGCCAATTGTGCCAGTGCGCGCGAGCCCGGCGACACGCTCCGCGCCTCGCGCCCGCGCTCGACGGGTGCCGGGGAGGCTCCGGCGTAGAGTGGCGCGATGATCTCCGAGGTGCGCCACGACGAGGACTCGTCCCGCTACACGCTCTGGCTCGACGGCGAGACCGTCGGAGTCGCGGACTACGCCGTCCGCGGCCGCGACGTGGTCTTCCTCCACACCGAGATCGCGCCGGAGCACCGCCACGAGGGGCTCGGCGAGACCCTCGTCGAGGCCGCCCTCGACGATGCGCACGAGCGCTTCGGCGGGCGCATCGTCCCGGCGTGCCCGTTCGTCGCCGAGTTCATCGCCGAGCACCCGGACTACCAGGAGCTCCTCGCGAGCTGAGGAGCTCCCGCCCGTCCGGCCCGCCGCCGCCCCGGGCGAGCCGGTCCGCGGACGCCCGGCCGGGACCCGCCGATCAGGGGACGCGCCGCAGCCACTCCGGAGTCGAGTACTTCGTCCGCACCAGCTCCTCCGCCGCCGCGTACTCCTCCTCGGTCAGCGTCCCCGCCTCGCCGCCGTGCAGCTGCACGAAGGTCGCCTTCATCCGCTCGATGATCTCCGCGCGGCTGAGCCCGGTCTGGCTGCGCAGAGGGTCGACGCGCTTCACGGCCGACGCGATGCCCTTGTCCGAGAGCTTCTCGCGGCCGATCCGCAGCACCTGCACCATCTTCTCGGCGTCGATGTCGTAGCTCATGGTCACGTGGTGGAGGACCGCGCCGGAGCCCAGGCGCTTCTGCGCGGCGCCGCCGATCTTGCCCGAGGGCGAGGTGATGTCGTTGAGCGGCTGGTAGACCGCGTCGATCCCCAGCGACTGCAGCGCGCTGACGGCCCACTCGTCGAGGAAGGCGTAGGAGTCGGCGAAGGTCAGCCCCTGGACGAGGTCGCCGGGGACGTAGAGGGAGTACGTGACGACGCTGCCCGCCTCCATGAACATCGCGCCGCCGCCGGAGATGCGGCGGACCACGTCGACGCCGTACTTCGCCGCGTTGTCGAGGTCGACCTCGTTGCGGAGCGACTGGAAGCTGCCGATCACGACGGCCGGCTGGTCCCACTCCCAGATCCGCAGCGTCGGCTCGCGGCGGCCCTCGCCGACCGCGGCGGTCAGCACCTCGTCGAGCGCCAGGTGGGTCGCGGGAGGGACGGCCCGATCGTGCACGATGCGCCAGTCGTAGTCGCGCCAGCTGGTCGCCTTCTGCAGGGAGCGGCGGATCGCGACCGCGACGGCCTCGGGCGTGAAGCCGAGCAGGACAGCATCGGCCGGGAGCGCCTGCCGGATGGCGGCGGCGATGGACTTCGCGTCGGTCTCGGCCGGCAGGCCCACGACCGCGCGGTCGATGTCGTCGAGCGCCGTGTCGGGCTCGAGGAAGAAGTCGCCCGCCAGGCGGAACCCGGCGAACCTCCCGTCGATTACGTCGAGGTCGACGACCACGAGCTTTCCGCCGGGGACCTTGTACTCGCCATGCATGACGCCAGCCTAGGCGCGAGCCGGGGCGGGGAAGCGCTCGTCCAGCCACTCCACGAGATCGGCCGTGACCTCGGCCCGGTTGAGCTCCTGGAACAGCTCGTGCCGCGCCTCCGGGTACACCCGCACCGAGACGTCCGTGTACCCGGCCCGCCGCCGGTAGGCCTGGGCGAGCGCGCGCACCGACCGCTCGCCGCCGAGGGTGTCGTCGGCGCCCACGACCAGCAGCAGCGGCAGCGGATGCGCGGACCCGCGCCGGGGGCGGCCGACCAGCCGCAGGGTCTCGACCAGTCCGATCCGCTTCGCGAGCGGCGTGGTGAAGGTCAGGGGGTCGTCGTGGAACCGCTGCCAGACCTCCGGGTCGCGCGAGAGCCACTCGAGGCCGAGGCCGCCGGCGACGCGGTGCCGCTTCGCCAGGTCGCCCGCGTTCATGTGCCCCGGGAGGCGGTAGGCCGTGCCGCTGAGCACGAGCGCGGCGTAGGCACCGGAGTGGTGGTCGACGATCCGCTGCGCCATGAGCGACCCCCAGGAGTGGCCGAGCAGCACGATCGGCACGCCGGGGCTCTCCTGCGCGAGCAGCTCCGTCAGCCGGAGGATCGCCGCCTCGGTCGCGCGCAGACCGCCCGGCCCCAGCAGTCCGAGCCGGGAGGAGTCGCCGCCGTGCTGCTCGAGGCCGGTCCGGCCGTGCCCGCGGTGGTCGTCGGCGGCGACCGCGTACCCGGCGGCCACCAGCGCCTCCGCCAGCTCGACGTAGCGCCCGGAGTGCTCCCCGACACCGTGGGCCAGCTGCACGATCGCGCGGGGCGAGGGGTGCGCCCACCAGCGGTAGTGGATGGTGACGCCGGAGGCGTCCTCGAAGGTCCTGTCGACAGCGGCGCCGGTCATGGTGACCAGTGTGGCGCTCCGGCCGCTGCGCGCGAGGGGCGCGCTGACAACTGAGAAGATACTCACGATCCATCGGCCGACACCCTGCTCGTCACGGTGCCTCGCTACCTTTTCCCTTGACGAGCGACCCCCGCGACCGTCCCCCGACCCCCTTCACGAGCGAGGCCAGCCCCTTCATGACCGTATCGCCCCTGATCTGGACCCTGACGATCGTCTTCATCGTCCTGCTCCTGCTCTTCGACTTCTTCTTCCACGTCCGGAAGGCCCACGAGCCCACGCTGAAGGAGTCGTCGATCTGGTCGGCGCTCTACGTCGGCATCGCCGTGCTCTTCGGGCTCGGCGTCCTGGTCTTCGGCGGAGCGACGCCCGGATCGGAGTACTTCGCCGGCTACATCACCGAGAAGGCCCTCTCGGTCGACAACCTGTTCGTCTTCCTCATCATCATGGCGAGCTTCAAGGTGCCCCGCGCCGACCAGCAGAAGGTGCTCCTCTTCGGCATCGTCTTCGCGCTGATCGCCCGCACCGGCTTCATCTTCCTCGGCGCCGCGCTGATCAACTCGTTCGCCTGGGTCTTCTACATCTTCGGCCTGATCCTGCTGCTGACCGCGTTCAACCTGGTCAAGCCGGGCGACGACCACTCCAGCGACAACGTGATGGTGCGCCTGGCCAAGCGGATCTTCAAGACGAGCGACCAGTACGACGGCGACAAGTTCTACACGCACATCGACGGCAAGAAGGTCCTCACGCCGATGATCCTCGTCATGGCGGCGATCGGCGGGACGGACATCCTGTTCGCCCTCGACAGCGTGCCGGCGATCTTCGGCCTCACCAGCGACGTGTACCTCGTCTTCACGGCGACCGCGTTCTCGCTGCTGGGCCTGCGCCAGCTGTACTTCCTCATCGACGGCCTGCTCGACCGCCTCGTGTACCTCAGCATCGGCCTCGCCGCGATCCTCGCCTTCATCGGCGTGAAGCTGATCCTGCACGCGCTCCACGAGAACAACCTGCCGTTCATCAACAACGGCGAGCACGTGGAGGTCTTCGAGATCGGGACCGGACTGTCGCTCTCGGTCATCATCGGCGTCCTGGTGATCACGGTGATCGCCTCCCTCGTCAGCCCCAAGGGCCGCCGCATGGCCGCCGAGGCCGCCGAGCGCCGCCGCGTGGCCGAGGCCGCGGGCGCGGACGTCGACGCCACGCACTGAGTCGTCTCGTGCGCCGCGAGGCGGCGCACCGCAGTCGGCTCCCCTAGGCGGTCGGTTTCCCGAGAGCGGGTCCCGACCGCCTAGAACGATCCGCTGACACGCGGATCGCTCGTTCGGCTCGACCGAACGCCGCGTGCCGGTGCGGAGCGGTCGGGCTACTGGCGGTCGAGTTCCCGAGAGCGGGTCCCGACCGCCTACGACGAGCCGCTGACACGCGGATCGCCTGTTCGACCGGCCGTTTCGTGCGCCGCGGGCTGCGCACCGCGGTCGGCTCCCACTGGCGGTTGGGCCCCTGAGAGCGGGTCCCGACCGCCGAGAACGTCCCGCCGGCTCGAGCGCGGACTCCGCTCGCGGAGGGTCAGCGGGCGCGGTACCGGTGCTCGGGGCGGCCGGTGGTGCCGTAGCTGAGCGTCATCTCGACGAGGCCGCGGCCGGCGAGGCCCGAGAGGTACCGCTGGGCGGTGGCGCGCGAGATGCCGGCCCGCTCGGCCACCTCGAGAGCCGAGAGCTCGGCGCCCGACTCGGCCAGGCGCGCGAGGACAAGCTGCTCGGTCGCCGAGCGCGAAGGCTGCGCGACGGTGGCGTCACCGGAGTGCAGGATGCGCAGGGCCCGCTCGACGGCCTCCTGATCCGCCGCGCGGTCCTCCCGCAGCACGTTCCGGAACCGCACGTACGCGTCCAGGCGCTCGCCGAGCAGGCGCGCCTCGAACGGCTTGATGAGGTACCCGAGCGCTCCCGCGTGCAGGGCGCGCCGCACCGTCGCCCCGTCGGAGGCGGCGCTCACCACGAACGCGTCGGTGTCGAGCTCGCGGAGCAGGGCGATCCCGCTCTGGTCCGGCAGGTGCACGTCGAGCAGCAGCAGATCGGGCGCGTGCTCGGCGACGGCCGCCCGTGCCGCCCGCGCCGTGTGCACCGGAGGAAGGGCCGTCAGCCCCTGCCGCGCCTCGACCAGGTCCGCGTGCAGCTGCGCGACCCGGAAGTCGTCGTCCACCACCAGCACCGTGCGCTCCCGCGCCGTGTCCGCGCTCATGACCCGTCCCCGTCCTGCTCCGGCGGCCGCACCGCTCCGGGGAGGCGCGCGCACAGCACGGCCCCCGACTCCGCTCCGCCGGCGTCCGCCAGCCAGACCTCGCCACCGCGTCGGGCTGCCACCTCGCGGCACAGCGGCAGTCCGAAGCCCCGGCCGTGCACGCGCCCGTCGTCCTCGACGGGGTCGCCCGCGCCGGCCCGGTCGAACAGCGAGTCCGGATCGAGCACCCCGTCGCCGGAGTCGGCGACCGTCACGAACAGCGCGTCGCCGTCGTCGAGCAGCTCGACCTCGACGAAGCGCACGTCGCGCCGCCCCTCGACCGCCGCGCGCACCGCGTTGTCCACGAGGTTCCCGACCACCGTGGCGACGTCCTCCGGCTCGACGACGGTGCCGCGCACCAGCGTCTCCTCGCCGAGCGTCAGCAGCACGCCGCGCTCGGCCGCCTCGATCCCCTTGGCCCCGACGAGAGCCTGCAGGTACGGCTCCTGCAGCCGGTCGGCGTGCTGCACCGGGTACTTGAGCGGGCCGCGGGTCAGGACCTCGTCGAGGTAGTCGCGCGCCGAGGCGGTCCGCCCCGCGTCCAGCAGGCCGGCGACCACGTGCAGGCGGTTGGCGAACTCGTGCCGCTGCACTCGTAGCGCGTTGGTCATCGCGCCGACCGCGTCGAGGCGCCGGCTCAGCGCGGCGAGGTCGGTGCGGTCGCGCAGCACCACCACCACGCCCAGGTCGCGGTCGCCGCGGGTCACCCGGCGGATGTCGACGTAGACGATGCGGGAGCGGACGACGAAGCCCTCCTCGCCGCCGGGGCGGGGCGGCTCGACGGAGTGCAGCGCGGCGCCGATCGCGTCGGCCAGCGGAACGGGCAGGTCGAGCTCCGCGAGCGGCCGCCCGTGCAGCGCCCGCCCGGTCGGGTCGTCGGAGCCGAGGATCGCGGCGGCCCGCGCGTTGCAGACGCCGACGCGCCCGTCGCGGTCGAGCGCGAGCACTCCCTCGTCGACCCCGTCGAGCACGGCGGCCTGGTCCTGCACGAGCGAGGTGAGCTCCTCCGGGGCGAGGCCGAGCGTCAGGCGCAGCAGGCGGCGGCGGATGAAGACGGAGGCGACGGCGGCGAGCACCAGCCCGGCGAGCGCCGCGGCCAGCACGCCGAGCAGCGCGGTCGGCAGGTCGGTGAAGACGCTGGAGCGCGCGAAGCCGATGCTGACCTCGCCGACGACCCGCTGCTCCCCCGCGGCGAAGACCGGGACCTTGGCGCGTGCCGACTCGCCCAGCGTGCCGGTGCCCCACGAGACGCTCTCGCGCCCGGCGAGCGCCTCGTCGGGGCTGGTCGAGACCCGCTCGCCGAGGCGGTCCTCGTCGGGGTGGGCGAGGCGGATGCCCTGGTCGTCGGTGATCACGACGAAGAGCGCGCCGGTGCGCTGCTCGACGGCGGCGGCGACGTCCTCGAGCGGTCCGCCGCGCAGCTCCGAGGCGGCGGGCGCGCCGGGCACGGCGGAGGACGCGGCGACCGCGTCGCGCACGTCGGGGTCCTCGGCGACGGTGCGGGCGATGGCGAGCGCCGTCCCCTCCGCCTCGCCGCGCAGCTGCTGGACGCTGAGCGCGGTGACGAGCCCGGCGCAGACCAGCACAGCGGCCGACACCGTGGCGAGCTGCAGGACCAGGACGTGGGTCGCGAAGCGCATCGGGGCCTCCTCGCCGTCGTCGTGCGCAGAATGCGCAGAAGCCACACTATGCGCAGATGTCGCCGTAATGAGCGATACCCCGGCGCCGGACGCGGGGCTGCCTAGGGTTTCCAGCATCTCCCGGCCGGCTCTCCCGCCGAGCGCGGGCGGAGGCACTGGACGAAGGAGTCAGCTGTGTTGGTAGTACTCGGTTTCACGATGATCCTGGCCTTCATGGCCCTGATCATGACCAAGCGGCTGACGCCGATGGTCGCCCTGATCGTCGTGCCGACGATCTTCGGCCTCTTCGCGGGCGCCGGCCTCGGCATCGGCGACATGGTCCTCGAGGCGATCGGCAGCCTCGCGCCCACGGCCGCGCTGCTGATGTTCGCGATCATGTACTTCGGGATCATGATCGACGTCGGGCTCTTCGACCCGCTGATCCGCTTCATCGTCCGCGCGCTCGGCGACGACCCGGCGAAGGTCGTGCTCGGCACGGCGCTGCTGGCCGGCGCGGTCTCGCTCGACGGCGACGGCTCGACCACGTTCATCGTCACCACCGCCGCGATGCTCCCGATCTACCTGCGCCTGGGGATGAACCCGGTCGTGCTGACCTGCGTCGCCGGCCTGGCCAACGGCACGCTCAACATCGTCCCCTGGGGCGGACCGACGGTGCGCGCCGCCGCGGCCCTCCAGGTCTCGCCGAGCGAGATCTTCGTGCCGATGCTCCCCTCGCTCGCGGTGGGCCTGGCCGTCACGCTCGTCTTCGCCTGGTTCCTCGGGCTCGGCGAGCGCCGCCGCCTCGGCTCGCTCGCGCTGGCCGAGCCGATGCTCGAGCAGGAGCTCGTCGGCGCCGGCCGCGGCTCCTCCTCCCGCTCGGGCGGCGCCCGCACCGGCGGCCTCGCGGCGCTGACCGGGGGCATCCGCACCGTCGCCCGGGAGCGCTTCTCCTTCCTCCGCGGCCCCCAGGCCCTGCGCGGAGCCCAGGTCGCCGTCGCCGCCCGCGTGCAGGCCGACGACGCCGACACCGCGATGGCCGACACGATGCTCGACCCCGAGCGCGAGACGCTGCGCCCGAAGCTGATCTGGGTGAACCTGGTCCTGACCCTCGCGGTGATGACGCTGCTGGTCGCCGACGTCCTGCCGCTGCCCTACGTGTTCATGGTCGGCTCCGCGGTCGCCCTCCTGATCAACTTCCCGAAGATGAAGGACCAGGCGGCCGAGATCGTCAAGCACGCGCCGAGCATCGTGGGCGTCGTGTCGATGGTGCTGGCGGCCGGCGTGCTGATCGGCGTCCTCAACGGCACGGGCATGGTCGACGCCATGGCGGAGTGGGTCGTCGCGGTGATCCCGCCCGCGCTAGGCCCGTTCCTCGCCGTGATCACCGGTGTGCTCAGCATCCCGATGACCTTCTTCATGTCGAACGACGCGTTCTACTACGGCATCCTCCCCGTGCTCTCGGAGAGCGCGGCGAACTACGGCATCTCGCCGGTCGAGATGGCCCGCGCCTCGATCACCGGGCAGCCGGTCCACCTCCAGAGCCCGCTGGTCCCGGCGATCCTCCTGCTCGTCTCCCTCGCCGCGGTGAACCTCGGCGACCACCACCGCAAGGTGCTGTGGCGCGCGGTGATCGTCTCGCTGGTCATGCTCGCCGTCGGCGTGCTGGTCGGCTCGATCCCCTTCGGTTGAGGCCGGAGGGGCGGAGCGCCGGAGCGCCGGATGATCGGAACGAGGACGGGACCTTCTGCTGCGGCAGGGGGTCCCGTCCTCGTTCCGCGGCTCGGTCCCGCAGCCCGCGCTAGCGCAGCAGCGGCGCCAGGTTCTCCGTCCAGACGTCGGAGCCGACCTTGAGGATCAGGGCGCCGACGACGACGAGGAACGCGACGCGGATGAAGCGGCTGCCTCGGGCGACGGCCATCCGCGAGCCGAGGTAGGCGCCCGCCACGTTCGCCACGCCCATCACGAGGCCGAGCAGCCCGATCACGTGGCCGCCCGGCACGAAGTAGAGCAGGGCGCCGAGGTTGGTCGCGACGTTGACGATCTTCGCCTTGGCGCTGGCGAGCAGGAAGTCGTAGCCCAGCGCGGTGATCAGGGCGATGATCAGGAAGGTCCCGGTGCCCGGTCCGATCAGGCCGTCGTAGAAGCCGACCAGGAGTCCCAGCACCGCGGCCGTGACGAGGTGGCGCCGGCCCGCGTGCTTGAGCGCCGTGACGCTGCCCAGCGCCGGGCGCGCGATCGTCACCACCGCGACCACGATCAGCGCGACGACGATGATCGGCTTGAACACCGCGGCCGGGAGGAGGCCGGCGAGCGTCGCGCCTCCGTAGCTGCCTGCGAGGGCGACCGCCGCCATCGGCAGCGCGGTGCGCAGATCGGGCTTCGCGCGCCGGTAGTAGGTGATCGCGCTGGTGGTCGTGCCGAAGATCGAGGCCAGCTTGTTGGTGGCGAGCGCCTGCACGGGCGAGATCCCGGGAACGAGGAGCAGTGCGGGGAGCTGGAGGAGTCCGCCGCCGCCTACGACCGCGTCGATCCAGCCGGCCGCGAAGGCGGCGAGGATCATCAGCGCGAGGACGGGGAGTCCGAGATCCTCTGTGAAGGTCAGCATCGGTCGGAAGCGTACGCGAGCACCGCGACCCCCTCGACCCGGGGCGCGGGCCGCTCGAGCGTCGGCGGCATGCGATTCGGACTCCTCCTCCCCCAGGGCCGGCGCCACGACCTCGTCGGCATCGACCCCGCCTTCAGGTGGCGCACCCTGCACGACCTCGCCCGGCGCGCCGACGACGGCGTCCTCTCCTTCCCCGAAGCCGCCTCCGACCGCAGCGGCATCGAGCTGTCCGAGCGCGACGTCCTGCCGGCTCTGGCATGAACGGGGGGGGCGGGCTCCTACGCCCCCCGCCCCCCGCCCGCAAGTCCTTGGGCCGCCCGGGCCCCGCGCCTACGGTCGGAGCATGGACGCACAGGACATCCGCTGGAACGACGAAGCCCGCGACAAGATCCTCGAGGACTCGGACAGGGTCCTCCGCGAGGCGGTGCTCGACCTCGCGACGAGCAAGAAGGGCGAGCCCTGGGAGGACGTGTTCGCCGAGCTGAACGCGCGCCTCAAGGACCGCTTCATCGATTTCGAGCCCGGCCCGGACCTCCGCAAGTACGCCGAGGCCGTCTCCGCCGGGGAGATCGAGACCGGCTCGTGAGCGAGCACGACCGCGACGCCGCACTCGAGGACGAGATCACCTCGATCCACGCCCTCGGCGAGGGCCGCGTCGGCGAGACGGCCGGCCCGGAGGACGAGGACCACGAGCTCTCGCCCGAGCAGGACGCCCGCATCGAGTCCGAGCTGAAGAGCCGGGGCAGCGAGAGCTGACCGCCCCCGGCACGCGGAAGGCCCGCTCCCCCTCGAGGGAGCGGGCCTTCCGCGTGAGTCGCGACTACGCCGAGAGGGGCTCGTAGTCGGTGTAGCCCTCGGCTCCTCCGCCGTAGACCGTCTCCTGGACGACCTCGTTCTCGGGGTGCCCGCCCTGCCAGCGCTCGACCAGGTCGGGGTTGGCGATCGCCGGGCGGCCGACGGCCACGGCGTCGGCGTGGCCCTCGGTGATCAGCTCGGTCGCCTCCTCGCGGCTTGTCGGCGAGCCGAAGCCGCTGTTGGCGATGAAGACGCCGTCGAAGCGCGATCGGAGGTCCTGGACCAGCTCGCCGGCCGGCTCGGCGTGCAGGACGCTGAGGTAGGCCAGGCCGAGCGGGGCGAGCCCGTCGACGACGGCCTCGTAAGTGGCGCGCACGTCGTCGGCGTCGGTCTCGACGACGTCCTGGATGTTGTGGGCCGGCGAGAGGCGGATGCCGACGCGGCCCGCTCCGACCTCGTCCACGATGGCGCGGGTGACCTCGAGCGGGAACGCGGCGCGCTCGGCCGGGGTTCCGCCGTACTGGTCGGTGCGCACGTTCGAGACGGGCGAGAGGAACTCGTGCAGCAGGTAGCCGTTGGCGCCGTGCACCTCGACTCCGTCGAAGCCGGCATCGATCGCGCGGCGGGCGGCGGCGACGAACTCGTCGCGGACGGTCCCCAGCTCCTCGGTGGTCAGCGCGTGCGGCACCGGGAAGGGCTTCTTGCCGGAGGGGGTGTGCACCTCTCCGTCGATCGCGACGGCGCTCGGGGCGACGATGCGGTCGGTGCCGGTGATCTCGGTGTGCGAGACGCGGCCCGCGTTCATCAGCTGCATGACGATGCGGCCGCCGGCGGCGTGCACGGCGTCGGCGACGGCGCGCCAGCCCGCGGCCTGCGCGTCGGTCTCGATGCCGGGCTGCCCGGCGTAGCCCTTGGACTCGGCGCTCGGGAAGACGCCCTCGCTGATCAGCAGGCCCATGCTCGCGCGCTGGGCGTAGTACTCGGCGACGATCGCGCCGGGGACGCCCTGCTCGTCGGAGCGCAGGCGCGTCATCGGTGCCAGGACGATGCGGTTGGGGAGGTCGAGGTCGCCGGCGGTGAGGGGGGAGAACGGATCCATGGGATCGCCTTTCTTCGGAGCTGTCTCAGGGGGCTGCCCTGAGGGGGAGGCACGTGCACCTGCGGCGCACTCCGGGCGGCAACCGCGCGCGGAGCAGGTCCATTCCACCTCCCGGCGTTCTCCCATCCTCCGCACCCCGGGCACGCGGTCGACGGCCTGCCGCCTCCCGACCCCTGCTCGGACGCCCGGGCTGTCTACACTCGGGAGGCGACGACGAAGGAGTGTGCGCGATGCCGGCGAGACCCCACCACCCCGTGAGCTCCCGGCGGCTGCCGGCGCTCGCGGCCCTCCTGATCGCCGCGGTCCTCGCGCTGGTCCCCGCGACCGCGGCGACGGCCGAGTCGCCCGTCTCCTTCTCCTCCTCCACCGTCCTCGACTCGGTCGGCGTGCTGAGCTCCGGAGAGACCACCGAGATCGAGCAGGCCTCGCGGGCCCTCTACGACCAGCACCGCGTGCAGCTGTTCGTCGCCTTCGTCGACTCCTTCTCGGATCCGTCCGACCGCGCCGCGTGGGCGGACGCGACCGCGACCCGCAACGGGCTGGGGACCGACGACGTCCTCCTGGCCGTCGCGGTCGACGCCCGCCAGTACCAGGTGTCGGTCGCGCAGGGCTTCGCCCTCGACGACGCGCAGATCTCCTCGCTCCAGTCCGACGACATCGAGCCGAGGCTCGCCGACGGCGACTGGGCCGGAGCCGCAGTGGCCGCCGCCGACGGGATCGGGCAGCGCCTCGACGCGCCCAGCGCCGGCGAGTCCCTCGGCTCGGGGCTGCTGATCGCCCTCGGCGTGCTCGCGGCCCTCGTCGTGATCGGCCTCGTGGTGCTGCTGCTCGTCCGCCGCGCGCGGAAGCGCCGCGCCCAGGAGGCGGTGGAGGCCTCGATCGACGAGCTCGCCACCCGCGCCGGGTCGGCCCTCGTCCACGCCGACGACGCCGTCCGCACCAGCGAGCAGGAGGTCGGCTTCGCGGAGGCGCAGTTCGGCGCCGACGCGACCGGCGCGTTCCGCGAGGCGCTGGTCACCGCGAAGCGCCTGCTCGGCGAGGCCTTCACCCTGCAGCAGCGCCTCGACGACGCCGAGCCGGAGACCGATCAGGAGCGCCGCGACGGCTACCAGCGCATCCTCCAGCTCTGCGCCGACGCCGAGCAGACGCTCGACGAGCGCGCGAGCGCCTTCGAGGAGCTGCGCGACCTCGAGAAGAACGCGCCGCAGGTCGCCGCCGCGCTCACCGCCCGCGCCGCCGAGGTCGGCGACCGCCTCCCCTCGGCGCGGGCCCGCCTCGCCGAGCTCGCCTCCCGCTACGCGCCGACCGCGATCGACGACGTGGGCGACGACGCCGACCAGGCGGAGGACCGTCTCCGCTTCACCCGCGACCAGCTCGCAGGTGCCCAGCAGGCGCTGCAGGCCGGCGACTCCGGCCGCGCCGCCGTGCTGCTGCGCGCGGGGCAGCAGGCAGCCGAGCAGGCCTCCGGCCTCGTCGACGCGGTGGCCACGCGGGGCGACGAGCTGCAGAAGGCGGAGGCGTCCCTCGCCGGCCGCATCGCCGAGATCCGCGCTGACGTGGCACAGGGACGAGCGCTCGCCGCCTCCCAGGACGCGGAGTCCGCCGCGCAGGCGCAGAACGTCGCCGCGGCGGTCGCCACGACCGAGGCCGCCCTCGACGACGTGGAGCGCGCCGCCGCCGTGCGTCCGAACGACCCGCTCGCCCTGCTCGAGGCGCTCACCGCCGCCGACGCCACGATCGACGCCGCCGTCGGCGGGTTCCGCGACGCGCAGGCCCAGCGCGAGCGCGAGCGGGCCGCCCTCGGCGCCGAGCTCACCTCCGCCCGCAGCCGCGTCTCGGCGGCCGAGGACTTCATCGCGGCCCGCCGCGGAGCGGTCGGCTCGGAGGCGCGCACCCGCGTCGCCGAGGCCGCCCGCTCGGCCGAGTACGCCGAGCGCATCGCCGCCACCGACCCCCGCGAGGCTCTCGCCTCCGCCCAGCGCGCCTCGCAGCTCGCCCAGCAGGCGCTCGAGCGGGCACGGGCCGACGCGGGCTCCTACTCCGCCCCGAACGCCGTCGGCAGCCCCTACGGAGGAGACACGACCGGTGCGTTCCTCGGCGGGATCCTGGTCGAGTCGCTCCTCGGAGGCGGACGCCGCAGCGGCTACCGCTCGGGCGGCTTCGGCGGCGGAGGCTTCAGCGGGGGCTTCGGCGGCGGAGGCTCGTCCCGGCGCTCCGGCGGCGGCGGCTTCGGCGGCGGGCGCAGCAGCGGCGGAGGAGGACGCCGCGGCGGAGGCGGGCGCTTCTGAGCGCCCCTCGGGCATCCGCGCACGACCACTTCCACCACGACTCCGGCACCACCTCCGACATCCGGCACCACCCACGACGCAAGGAGAGACACCCATGGCTCAGAGACAGTCGATCTTCGGCCGCATCGCGCAGCTCGCGAAGGCCAACATCAACGCGCTCCTCGACCAGGCCGAGGATCCGCAGAAGGTGCTCGACCAGATGGTCCGCGACTACACCGACAGCATCCGCGACGCGGAGGCGGCGATCGCCACCACGATCGGCAACCTGCGGCTGCTCGAGGACGACTACCGCGAGGACGTGCAGAACGCCCAGGAGTGGGGCGGCAAGGCCCTCGCCGCGAGCCGCAAGGCCGACGAGCTGCGCACCGGCGGCAGCGCCGGCGACGCCGACAAGTTCGACGCGCTGGCCAAGGTCGCTCTGCAGCGCCAGATCCAGTCGGAGAAGGAGGCGAAGGACGCCGAGCCGACCATCGCCTCGCAGACCGAGGTCGTCGACAAGCTCAAGTCGGGCCTGAACCAGATGCGCGAGAAGCTGCAGCAGCTCTCGAGCAAGCGCGACGAGCTGATCGCCCGCTCGAAGACCGTCGAGGCGCAGAGCCAGGTCCAGGACGCCGTGAAGAGCATCGACCTGATGGACCCGACGAGCGAGGTGAGCCGCTTCGAGCAGAAGATCCGCCGCGAGGAGGCCCGCGTCCGAGGCGCGGAGGAGCTCGCCTCCTCGAGCCTGGACGCGCAGTTCGAGTCGCTCGAGGACCTCGGCGAGATGACCGAGGTGGAGGCGCGCCTCGCCGCGCTCAAGTCCGGCCGCCCCCAGGACTCGATCGGCTCCTGAGCCCGTGCGCCTCCGGCGGCGGTCCCGCCGGAGGCGCACCCCCTTCCCGACACGCGCGGAACGAAGGCTGGCAATCGCCATGGTGCGGAGCCGCCGCCGTCCCCGTAGTGTTCACACCAGGTTGCCCTTGACCCCGGTCGCCCTGCTGCCGCGTCCGGCCCCTACCGACGCGGTGAACCATGAGCGGACCGCCCCCGTCGGGATCGCTCGCCGAGAGACCGTCGACGCCGACGGTCACCACGAAGAGCGAGGCGCCGATGAGCACCCCCACCACCACGTCCGTCACCGGAGGCGCCCCCCGCGTCGTCCGCACCCGCCCCCGCGCCGACGGCCGCGTCAACCCGACGACCGAGTACTCCGGTCTCCTCAGCACGGTCCGCGACGCGGGGCTCCTCCGCCGCCGCACCGGCTTCTACTACACGATGTTCGGCGCGCTGGTCCTCGCGCTCGGCGGCATCGTCACCGGCTTCGTCCTGCTGGGCGACTCCTGGTTCCAGCTCCTGCTCGCCGCCGCCCTCGGCATCGTGCTGACGCAGTTCGCCTTCCTCGCGCACGAGGCCTCGCACCGCCAGGTGTTCGAGTCCGGCAAGGCCAACGACGTCGCGGGGCGCACCCTCGCGAACCTCTTCGTCGGCATCAGCTACTCCTGGTGGATGACCAAGCACAGCCGCCACCACGCGAACCCGAACGTGCTGGGCAAGGACCCGGACATCGAGCGCGACGTCGTCTCCTTCACCGCCGAGGACGCGGCCCGCTCGCGCGGCCTCTACGCCTGGCTCACCCGCCGCCAGGGCTACGCGTTCTTCCCGTTGCTGCTGCTCGAGGGCCTCAACCTGCACCTGCACGGCTTCCGCACCGTGTTCGGCAAGGGCAAGGTCGACAAGCGCTGGGTCGAGATCACCATGCTCGTCACCCGCGTCGGCCTCTACCTCGCCGTCGTCTTCTGGGCCCTCCCCCTCGGCATGGCGTTCGCCTTCGTCGGCGTGCAGCTGGGCGTCTTCGGCCTCTACATGGGCGCCTCGTTCGCGCCGAACCACAAGGGCATGCCGCTGCTGCCGAAGGAGGCGCGCGTCGACTTCCTCCGCCGCCAGGTCCTCACCTCGCGCAGCATCCGCAGCACCTGGTTCACCGACCTCTACATGGGCGGCCTCAACTACCAGGTGGAGCACCACCTCTTCCCGAACATGCCCCGCCCGGCGCTGCGCCGCGCGCAGGTCATCGCCAAGGAGTACTGCACCACCCACCAGATCCCCTACACCGAGACCTCGCTGATGGAGTCGTACGCGATCGTCGTCCGCTACCTCAACAAGGTCGGCCTGTCTGCCGGCGGCGACCCGTTCGACTGCCCCGCCGCCTCCGCCTACGGACGCTGAGCACTCCCCCTTCCGAGGCCCCTCGCACCTTCCCGGTGCGGGGGGCCTCCGTCGTTCGCGGGAGCGCAAGGGGGTGCCCCCGCGGGCGGTGGAGTCGTAGCGTCGGGACATGAGCAGCTCCGACTACGACATCGAGCCCACCCCCACCGACACGACCGACGGCGCGCGCACGCCCGACCCCGCCACCGAGACCGGCACCTCCGCGGGCCTCGACGAGGTCGGCGGCGCGGCCTCCCCCCTGGCCGACGGCGTCGGCGCCGACGGCGAGGAGCAGAACCCCCCGCTGCCCGACTGGGGCCCCACCGACGGCGTCCACGGCACCGATGCCGAGACCGGCGCCTCGGGCACCGAGCAGCACTGACACGGCTCCGCGAGGGACCTCCCCGGCCGGTCGGCGAACGTTCCGACCGCGTTCCGAGGAGGTCCCTCCGTGTTCGCCGGAGGGTCGGCCGGCGCTCGGGCGGTGCGCCCTACACTGGCGAAATGCAGCCGACCGAACGCGCCCTCCGCGTGATCTCCTACAACCTCCGGGAGCACCGAGCGCACGCCGAGATCGCCCCCCTTGCCGCCCGCCACGACATCGACGTCCTGTGCCTGCAGGAGTGCGACACCACGAAGCTGCCGCAGGAGGTGGGCTCGCTCCGGCTCGCGTCCGTCACGGCCCGCAACCGCCTGGGCCTGGCCGTCTACTACTCGCAGGACCGTTTCGAGCTCTCCGGCAGCGCCGCGTTCGAGCTCAGCAAGTCCATGCACGACCGAGTGATGTCCCCCGCTCACGAGCGCCTGCTGGCCGTCCGCCTCGACGACCGCGACGGCGGCTCGATCGCCGTGTCCTCCTTCCACGCCGCTCCGCTGTCCGCCGGCAACGCCCTGCGCCGCAAGCAGATCGACGAGGCGCTCAACCGGCTGCGCGAGTACGCGCCGGACACCCCCTCCCTGATGGTCGGCGACTACAACTACCCGTGGTTCTTCCGCGGACTCGACCGCCGGATGACCCGGAACGGCTACCTGGTCTCGCGGAGCGACTCCCCGACCTACGCGCGCTACCGCTATTTCAGCGGCCACTTCGACTTCGCCATCAGCGACTCGGTGCGGATCGAGCGGGTCTCCACGCTGCCCCAGGGCGTCTCGGACCACCTCCCGGTGATGGTCGACGCGCACTACGGCGTCCCCGCCGCCTGAGCGCGGGGCCCGCAGGCCCGCACGGTCGGTAGGCTCAGGGGGTGACGACCCTGATCCTCGCCCGGCACGGAGAGACTGTCTGGCACTCCGAGAACCGCTTCGCGGGCTCCTCCGACATCGCGCTGACCCCCCGGGGCCAGGACCAGGCGGCGACTCTGGCCGCCTGGGCCGTCGACGCCGACCTCGAGGCGGTGTACTCCTCCACCCTGGTCCGGGCCGTGCGCACCGCCGTGCCCGCCGCGCGGGCCGCCCACCTCGAGCTGCAGCCCGACCCGGCGCTGGTCGAGGTCGACTTCGGCCGCGGCGAGGGGCTGACCACCGACGAGATGGAGAAGCGCTTCCCGGACGAGTACCACGCGTGGGTCGCCGCACCGGCCATCCAGCCGATGCCCGGCGGCGAGTCCGGCCTCGACGCCGTCGCCCGCGCGAACACCTCGCTCGCCCGCATCCACCGCGAGCACCCCGACGGCCGCGTGCTCGTCGTCGCGCACGGCACGCTCATCCGCCTCCTGCTGTGCGCCTACCTCGGCATCAACCCCGAGACCTACCGGCACACCTTCCCCGTGGTGGACAACGTCTCGCTGACCACGCTGCGCTGGGACGCGACCGGCGTCGGCCTGCTCGGCTACAACGTCCCGCCCGTGCAGACGCAGCGGCGCTCCAGCTGAGCGGAGCAGCCGCCCCCGAGCGGCGCCCGGCGAGCGCGGGCTCGATCGGCCTGGTGCTCGGGTCGGTCGCCAGCGTGCAGCTCGGCGCCTCCTTCGCCGTGCTGCTCTTCCCCGCCGCGGGGCCGATCGGCACCGTGACGCTCCGGCTGGTGTTCTCGGCCGCCGTGCTGCTCCTGGTGTGCCGGCCGCGGCTGCGCGGTCACAGCCGCGGTGACTGGCTCACCGTCGCCGCCTACGGCCTCGCGCTGGGCGGGATGAACGCCTGCTACTACGAGGCCATCGCCCGGATCCCGCAGGGGGCCGCCGTCACCCTCGAGGTGCTCGGGCCGCTGACGCTCTCGGTGATCGCCGGGAGGAGCGTGCTGAGCCTGGTCTGGGCGGTGCTCGCGCTGGCCGGAGTGGTGACCCTGTCGCAGGGCGGGTTCTCGGCGCTGGACCCGGTGGGCGTCGGCTTCGCGCTGGGGGCCGCGGTGCTCTGGGCCGCGTACATCGTCTTCGCCGGCCGCACCGGCGGGCGGTTCCAGGGGATCGACGGGCTCGCGCTGGCTCTCGCGGCCGGCGCGATCGTCTCGCTCCCGTTCGGCCTCGCCTCCGCCGGACCCGCCCTGGTGGTGCCGCCGGTCCTGCTCCTCGGGCTCGCCGTGGCGGTGCTCTCCTCCGCGGTGCCCTACGCGCTGGAGCTGCTGGCGCTGCGGCGCCTGCGCTCCTCCACGTTCTCGATCCTGATGTCGCTCTCCCCCGGGGCGGCCGCGCTCTCGGGCTTCCTCGTGCTCGGCCAGCGCCTCAGCGCCGTCGAGGCGGTCGGGATCGCGCTCGTGGTCGCCGCGAGCATCGGGGCGGTGCGGACCGCGCGGACCTCCGCCTGAGCGCCAGTTCTTTTGTTAGGCTAACTATGTGCCGCAGACCGAGACCCCGCAGACCAGGACCGCGCAGACCGACCTTCCGCTGACCTCCCTCGCGGGCGAGGTGCGGGCAGCGGTCGGCCGGCTGGGGCGGCGGCTCCGGCAGGAGAAGGCCCAGCACGAGCTCAGCGATCCGCAGTTCAGCGTGCTCGCGCTCCTGCATCGCGAGGGCGCGAAGACCCTCGGCGAGCTGGCGGAGGCGGAGCGGGTCCGCCCGCCGTCCATGACCCGCACGGTCGGCTGCCTGGTCGACGAGGGGCTCGTGGAGCGCCTCGCCGACCCCGCCGACGGCCGCGTCACCCGCATCCGCCCCACCGGAGCCGGCACCGCCCTGGTGCTCGACGTGCGCCGCAGCCGCGACGCCTGGCTCGTCGCGCGCCTGCAGGAGCTCCCCCCCGAGGACCTGCGCCTGCTCCACGACGCGGCGGCGGTCCTGCGCGCGGTGGCCGACCGATGAGCGCGATGTTCCGCTCCCTCGCCGTGCCGAACTACCGCATCTGGTTCGCGGGCGCGATGGTCTCGAACATCGGCACCTGGATGCAGCGCACGGCCCAGGACTGGATCGTGATCAACGACCTGACCGACCACGACGCGACGGCGCTCGGCGTGACCATGGCGCTGCAGTTCGGACCGCAGCTCGTGATGGTCCCCTTCTCCGGCTTCATCGCCGACCGCTTCGACCGGCGCAAGCTCCTGATGGCCACCCAGGGCGCGATGGGCGCGCTCGGGCTCGGCCTGGGGCTCATCGTCGTGACCGGGGTCGTCCAGCTCTGGATGGTCTACCTCTTCGCCCTGCTGCTGGGCTTCGCCGCCGCCATCGACGCGCCTGTGCGTCAGACCTTCGTCTCGGCGCTGGTCGAGGAGCGCGACCTCACCAACGCCGTCTCGCTGAACTCCGCCTCCTTCAACTCGGCGCGGATGATCGGACCGGCCCTCGCGGGCGTGCTCATCGCCGCCGTCGGCTCCGGCTGGGTCTTCCTCCTCAACGCCGCGAGCTTCCTCGCCGTGCTGCTCTCGCTGCGGGCGCTGCACCGCGACCAGCTCCGCAGCGCACCCCGCGCCACCCGGGGCCCGGGCGCCCTGCTCGAGGGGTTCCGCTACGTGTCGAAGCGGCCGGACATCCTCGTGGTGCTCGCGATCGTGTTCCTGATCGGAACGTTCGGCCTCAACTTCCCGATCTTCGCCTCGACGATGGCGACGGTCGAGTTCGACATGGGGGCGAGCGAGTTCGGCCTGCTCTCCTCCGCCATCGCCGTCGGCTCGGTGCTGGGGGCGCTCCTCTCGGCCCGCCGCGACCGCCCGCGGCTCCGGCTCATCGTCGGCGCCTCCGCCGCCTTCGGCGTCGCGCTCGCGCTGGCCGGCGTCATGCCGACCGTCTGGGCGTTCGCGATCCTGCTCCCCTTCGTCGGCATCGCGGCGCAGACGCTGATGACCTCGGCCAACGGCTACGTGCAGCTCTCGACCGCCCCCGAGATGCGCGGCCGGGTGATGGCGCTCTACATGGCGATCTTCGTCGGCGGCACCCCGATCGGGGCCCCGCTGATCGGCTGGGTCGCGAACGCCTACGGCCCGCGCCAGGCGATGCTGGTCGGCGCCGCCTCCGGGATCGCAGCGGCCGCCATCGGCCTCGCCTTCCACCTCCGCCTGCGCCGCAGAGCCCGGCTCGCGGCGCCCGAGCAGGAGGCCGCGCCCGCCACCGGCGGAGTCGGTCTGCTGCGCCCGCGGGCCTGAGCTCCCTCAGCCGGTCCGCGCACCGGGGCGGATCCGCGGACGAGTCCACTCGACGCGTCGTCCCCGACGCGGGGCGCGGAGGCCGAGCCCCTCAGGCCTCGCGCGTGATCTCGACGCGGACGAAGAGCTTCGACGAGCGCGGGCCCGCGAACACCCCGCGCAGCGGCGCGATGTCGTTGTAGTCGCGGCCCCGGCCGACGATGACGTGGCGGTCGCCGATGTCGATCAGGTTGGTCGGGTCGTAGCCGCGCCACGCGCCTCCGCAGAACCACTCGACCCAGGCGTGCGACTCCCCCACCACGGTCTCGCCGATCTCGGCGTGCGGCTTGGGGTGCAGGTAGCCCGAGACGTAGCGCGCCGGGATGCCCACCGAGCGCAGCGCCCCGAGGACGATGTGGGTGATGTCCTGGCAGACGCCCTCGCGCGCGGTCCACGACTCGGTCGCCGTGGAGTGCACCCCCGTGACGCCCTGGCGGTAGGTCATCGCCCGGCCGATGGTCTCGGCGATCGTCAGCGCGGCCTCGCACGGCCCGGCGGCCTCGTCGGCCAGAGAGCGGGCCAGCGCCGAGAGGTCCTCCGGCGGCGCGGTGCGGTGGGTCTGCTTCGACTGCTCCACGTACTCGGTGCGCGTCTCGACCTGGTCGGACAGCTGCTCCCAGCCGGTGGGGTGGTCCGGGTGCTGCTTCGGCCGGATCTCGACGAGCGAGGTCGCCGTCAGCGAGAGCTCGCGGTGCGCGTCGAGCACGTCGAAGGACGAGACGCGGGTGCCCCAGTAGTCGGTGTAGGCGTGCACCGAGGTCACCGGTCGGATGTCGAGGTTCGAGAACAGCACCAGCTGCCCGTCGGAGGAGGCGGGGAGCATCCGCGCCTCGTTGTAGGACGCGACCACGTCTCCCGCGTAGGTGAAGCCCGTGGTGTGCCTGATGCGCAGCCTGCTCACAGCGCCTCCCCGATCCAGCTCGGCATGACGTTGGTGGGGAAGTACCGCTGGCGGATCGCCTCGGAGGCGGCCGAGGTCGCCTCCTGCACGCTGTCCATGTGCCGCGGAAGGTCCTCGAGGATGTCGGTGATCGGCCGGAACTCCAGCTCGCTGCGGATCCGCCCGAGCACGCGCTGCGCGTCGCCGGAGTGGCCGATGCGGCCGGTGCGCGGCTCGATGTCGCGCATGCACATCTCCGCCCGCGAGACCGAGAAGAGGATCGAGCGCGGGAAGAGCCGGTCCAGGAGGAGGAACTCGGCCGCGTTCCGCGCGCTCGGCACGCCCCGGTAGGTGCGCAGGTAGGCCTCGTAGGCGCCGCAGGAGCGGAGGATCGTGGTCCAGGAGGGGCCGCTCGCCTCGGTCAGCGAGCGGGTGGCGAGCAGACGGGCGGTCATGTCGGCGCGCTCGATCGAGCGGCCGAGCGTGAAGAACTGCCAGGCCTCGTCGCGCGAGGTCGCCGACTCGATGATGCCCACGGCGAGGGCGGAGCGCTCGCGCACCCAGCTGAAGAACTCCGAGACCCGCTCGCCCGAGACACGGCGCGGCATCCGGGTGCGCGTGGTGTTGAGGCACTCCCAGAGCTCGGTCGAGACGATCTCGCGAGCCCGGCGTGCGTTCTCGCGGGCCGCGCCGAGCGAGTAGGCGATCGAGGCGGGGTTCGTGCGGTCGATCGCGAGGATCGCCAGCACGTCGGCGCGGGTGATCTCGCGCATGTCGTCGGGCGGGGTCGAGCCCATCACCGACAGGAGCGAGCGGCAGGCCGTGTCCTCGTCGATCCACGGGTCCTCGAGCAGGAGCTGGAGGTGGACGTCGAGGATGCGGGCGGTGCCGTCGGACCGCTCGATGTAGCGGCCGATCCAGAACAGCGACTCGGCGATCCGGGAGAGCATCAGTCGTCCTCCCCCGCCGCGAGCGTCTGCTGCTGCTGCTGCTGGTCCTGGTCGGTGTTCGGCGCGTCCTGCGGCGAGTGGTCGGGCGTGTGGTTGAGCGGGTAGACGATCGGGATGGAGCTGGTGACCGCGGCCTGCTCGGCGACCAGCGCCTGGATGTCGCGCGCCTCGGGCTCGGCGCTGCGCGCCTCCTCGAGGCCGACCACCCAGGTGTCCTTCGATCCGCCGCCCTGCGACGAGTTGACGACGAGCTGCCCCTCCGGGAGCGCGACGCGGGTCAGCCCGCCGGGCAGCACCCAGACGTCGGTGCCGTCGTTCACGGCGAAGGGCCGCAGGTCGGCGTGCCGGGGGCGCATCCCGTCGTCGACGAGGGTGGGGATGGTGGAGAGCTGCACGACCGGCTGCGCGATCCACCCGCGCGGGTCCGCCTGGAGGCGGGAGCGCAGCTCCGCGAGCTCCTTCGCCGAGGCGGCCGGCCCCACGACCAGGCCCTTGCCGCCGGAGCCGTCGACCGGCTTCACGACGAGCTCGTCGAGGCGGTCGAGCACCTCCTCGAGGGCTCCCGGGTCCTCCAGGCGCCACGTGTCGACGTTCTTGATCACCGGCTCCTCCGAGAGGTAGTAGCGGATGAGGTCGGGGAGGTAGGTGTAGACGAGCTTGTCGTCGGCGACGCCGTTGCCGACCGCGTTGGCGATCGTCACGTTCCCGAGGCGGGCCGCGAGCATCAGCCCGGGCGAGCCGAGCATCGAGTCGGCGCGGAACTGCAGCGGATCGAGGAACTCGTCGTCCACACGGCGGTAGATCACGTCGACCCGGGTCGGGCCGGAGGTGGTGCGCATGAACACCTTCCCGCCCGTGCAGAACAGGTCGCGGCCCTCGACCAGCTCGACGCCCATGAGACGGGCCAGGAGGGTGTGCTCGAAGTAGGCGGAGTTGTAGACGCCCGGGGTGAGCACGACCACGGTCGGATCGTCGACGCCCTCGGGGGCGGAGGCGCGGAGGGCCTGCAGCAGCTTGTTCGGGTAGTCGCCGACCGGGCGCACCCGCATCGAGACGAACAGCTCGGGCAGCGTCTGCGCCATCACCCGGCGGTTCGAGATGACGTAGGAGACGCCGGAGGGCACGCGGACGTTGTCCTCGAGGACCCGCCAGCCGCCCTTCTCGTCGCGGATCAGGTCGATCCCGGACACCTGGATCCGCACGCCGTTGGCGGGGACGATGCCCGCCGCCTGCCGGTGGAAGTGGCTGGAGCTCGAGATCAGCCCGGCGGGGATCACGCCGTCGGCCACGGCGTTCTGCGGGCCGTAGACGTCGGCGAGGAAGGCCTCGAGAGCACGGACCCGCTGCTTGATACCGGTCTGCACCTCGTTCCACTCGGCGCGCTCGATGACCCGGGGGACGGCGTCGAGGGGGAACGGCCGCTCCTCCCCCGCGAAGTCGAACGTGACGCCCTGCGCGAGGTAGGAGGAGGCGAGCGCGTCGGTGCGGCCGCGCAGCTCCTCCTGGGTCATCCGCGCGAGCGAGGAGTAGATGTCGCGGTAGGCGCCGCGGACCCCGTCGGGGCCTCCGGTCGACGCCACGTCGGCGAACATCTCGTCCCAGGGGGCGGCGCCCGTGTCGGGCCGCTCGACCTTCTGGGACCCGTATCCGTCGAAGAGGTCACCCATGGCACGACTCTAGTGCGGGGCGTATTGCGGGGATGTTTCGGGCGGCGAGGGAACCCCGCACCGTCGAGGGATCCTGCTGCTGCGGGCTCTCTCGACGGTCAGGGGTTCCCTCGACGGCGGTCGGGAATACGGTGGGCCGGGCGTGGTTGAATGAGGATGTACATGCAAACGCATGGACCAGGCCCCACCGGGCCGGAGGACAGAAGGAGCGCCTGATGCAGTTCGGCATCTTCACGGTCAGCGACATCACGACCGACCCCACGACCGGACGGACCCCGTCCGAGTCCGAGAAGATCCAGGCGACCCTCGCGATCGCGCTGAAGGCGGAGGAGATCGGCCTCGACGTCTTCGCCCTGGGCGAGCACCACAACCCGCCGTTCTGGTCCTCCTCCCCCACCACCACGCTCGGCTACCTCGCGGCGAAGACGGAGCGGATCACGCTCTCCACCGCGATGGCCCTCATCACCACGAACGACCCGGTGAAGCTCGCCGAGGACTACGCGATGCTCCAGCACCTCGCCGGCGGCCGCGTCGACCTGATGCTCGGCCGCGGCAACACCGGCCCCGTCTACCCGTGGTTCGGCAAGGACATCCGCCGCGGCATCGAGCTGACGATCGAGAACTACGACCTGCTGCACCGCCTGTGGACGGAGGACTTCGTCGACTGGGAGGGCCAGTTCCGCACTCCCCTCCAGGGCTTCCAGTCGACTCCGCGCCCCCTCGACGGCGTCGCGCCGTTCGTGTGGCACGGATCGATCCGCTCCCCGCAGATCGCCGAGCAGGCCGCCTACTACGGCGACGGCTTCTTCGCGAACCACATCTTCTGGCCCGCCTCGCACACCCAGAAGATGGTGCAGCTCTACCGCCAGCGCTTCGAGCACTACGGCCACGGGACCGCCGACCAGGCGATCGTGGGCCTCGGCGGGCAGATCTTCCTGGCGAAGAACTCGCAGGACGCCGTCTCGCAGTTCCGCCCCTACTTCGACAACGCCCCCGTCTACGGCCACGGCCCCTCGCTCGAGGACTTCACGGAGCAGACCCCGCTCACGGTCGGCTCCCCGCAGCAGATCATCGACCGCACCCTCGGCTTCCGCGAGTACGTCGGCGACTACCAGCGCCAGCTCTTCCTGATGGACCACGCGGGACTCCCGCTGAAGACCGTCCTGGAGCAGATGGACATGCTCGGCGAGATCCTCCCCGCCCTGCGCGCCGGGTTCGCCGAGGGCCGCCCCTCGCACGTGCCCGACGCCCCCACCCACTCCTCCCTCGTGGCCGCGCGCGACGCGCAGCCCGCGGCCGAGCCCGTCA
Organism: Rathayibacter sp. AY1B5; assembly: GCF_002932795.1. NCBI lineage: Bacteria > Bacillati > Actinomycetota > Actinomycetes > Micrococcales > Microbacteriaceae > Rathayibacter > Rathayibacter sp. AY1B5. Next base: position 13,561 of record NZ_PSWM01000032.1, on the reverse strand, counting down.
CCGTCTAGTCAGGAGCTCTTCATGGACACCCGCAGGATCACCGTCCTCTCGGCCGGCCTCAGCCAGCCGTCCTCGACCCGGCTGCTCGCCGACCGCCTGGCCGACGCCGCCGAGTCCTCTCTCGCCGAGCAGGGCTTCGCCGTCGAGCGGAGCGTCGTGGAGCTGCGCGACCTCGCGCACGACGTCACGAACAACCTCCTCACCGGCTTCGCGAGCCCCGCTCTGCAGACCGCGCTCGACGCGGTCGCCGGCGCCGACGGACTGATCGCCGTCACGCCGATCTTCACGACCAGCTACAGCGGGCTCTTCAAGTCGTTCGTCGACGTGCTCGACACGGAGGCGCTGCGCGGCCTGCCCGTGCTGCTGGCGGCCACGGGCGGCTCCCCCCGCCACTCCCTGGCCGTCGACTACGCGATGCGGCCGCTCTTCACCTACCTGCACGCGGCGCCCCTCTCGACCACCGTGTTCGCCGCGACGGACGACTGGGGCGGCGCGACCGAGGACGGACGGGCGCTGCCCTCGCGGATCGAGCGCGCCGGACGCGAGCTGGCCGACGAGGCCGCCCGCTCCTCCCGCTCGGGCTCCGCGCCCGACCCGTGGGCGCTGGACGGCTCGTTCGAGGGGATGCTCGGCCGCCGCAGCTGAGCGACCATCGGGCGGAGCGGCCGCTCTTCTCATGGATCGGCCGATCCGTCCAGCCGAGATTCCCACCGCCGCTCCGGAATAGCCTGCCCCCGGGAGCCTGCCGCTGGCCCCCGGAAGGAGGCCTACATGGGCCCGACCAGCAAGGGGCTCCCCTCGGGGGCCCTCGACCTCTCGCAGCTCGGACGCGCGGTCCTCGACCGCCGCCGCTTCCTCGGAGCTCTCGGCGTCGCCGCCTCCGTCCCGGTCCTCTCCGGCTGCGGCTTCGCCCCGGCGGGCCCCGCGGCGAGCGCCGGCAGCGACACCCTCACCTTCACCACCTGGGGCACCGACGCCGAGCTGGCCGGCTTCCAGCGCGCGATCGACGCCTTCCAGTCGGCGAACGCGGGCGCGACCGTCACCCTCAACGCGGTGCCGTACGAGCAGATGTTCACGAACATCGACGCGCAGCTGCAGGCGGGCAACCCGCCGGACGTCTTCCGAGTGCCGTACTACACCTTCGGCAGCTACGCCGGGCGCGACCAGCTGCTGGACCTCTCGTCCTACCTCGACTCCGACGTCGCCGACCGGTTCACCGACCCGGCGTGGGCCGCCGTCCAGAGCGGAGGGAGCCCGTTCGGCGTCCCGCACCACACCGACACCTCGCTGATCCTGTACAACACGCAGGTGCTCGCCGACGCGGGCGTCACCTCGTTCCCCACCTCGCCCGAGGAGGCGTGGACCTGGGAGGAGTTCACCGAGGTCGGGCAGAAGCTGCGCGCCTCGCTCCCCGCCGAGCGCTACCCCTTCGCCTACAACTGGCAGGGCAACGGAGTCACGCGCTGGCTCAGCCTGCTCTTCCAGGCCGACGGCCGCTTCCTCACCGAGGACCTGTCCGGGCCTGCGATCGACTCCGCCGCCGGCCGTGCCGCGATCGACTTCAGCCGCAGCTTCTTCACCGACGGCCTCGTGCCGCCGAGCAGCTCGGTGCAGGCGACCACCTACGCCAGCGACCTCTGGTACTCGCAGACCACCGCGATGACCTTCGCCGGCGCGTTCCTCATCCCCGACGCCGACTCCACCCTCGACTTCGAGTGGGGTGCCACCTACTCGCCGCGCGACGTCCGCGGAGGCGGCGACTTCGGCGGCAACGCCCTCGTCGCGACCAAGGCCGCGAAGAACCCGGAGCTGGCCGCGTCCTTCCTCGCATTCGTGACGGAGGAGGAGGCGATGCGCGACTTCTGCGCCGGAGCCTCCCTCCTCCCCACGCGCCGCGACCTCACGGAGTCGGGCATCGAGTTCGCCGTGCGCCCCGAGCTCGCCGAGGTGTTCCTCGGGCAGGCGGGCACCGTCCAGGCGTCCGACTCGGCGCAGGTCGCCTCGCCCGACATGGCCGCGATCATCACGGTGCTCAAGGAGCAGCTGGAGCAGGCCTTCGTCGGCGGGCGCAGCACCGAGGACACCATCGCCGGCCTCACCTCCGGCATCGCTGCCGCGACGCAGTGAGCCGGTCGGTCCTCGCGCCGGAGGCGGTGACCGCCCGCCCCCGGCGCACCTCTCGCGCCCCCGCCCGCGAGACGGCGGCCGCCTACGCGTTCCTCGCGCCGAACCTGCTGATGCTCGGCCTGTTCGTGTTCGTCCCCCTGGGCGGTGCGTTCCTGATCGGCTTCCAGCGGACCAACGGCTTCGGCGACGGCGTCTTCGTCGGGCTCGACAACTACGCGCGCCTGCTCGGCGACGGCCTCTTCTGGCGCTCGACGCTGAACACGGCGCTGTTCACCCTGATCGTGACCCCGCTCTCGATGGCGCTGGGCCTCGGCGCGGCGGTGCTGATGAACTCCGTGCTGCCCGCGCGGCCGGTGTTCCGCAGCATCCTCATCCTGCCGATGGCGGTCTCCGGCGTGGCGACGGCGCTGATGGGCGTGCTGATCTTCGACGAGAACAGCGGCGTGCTCGACGGCATGCTGCAGACCATCGGCCTCCCCCGCATCGCCTGGCAGTCGGGCGGAGCGGCGGCCTTCGCCTCCGTGGTGCTGGTCACCCTGTGGTGGCGCACCGGCTTCAACATGCTGATCTACCTGGCGGGGCTGCAGGGGGTGAACCCGGCGCTCTACGAGGCGGCCCGGCTCGACGGAGCGAACGCGTGGCAGCAGTTCCGACACGTGACACTGCCGCTGGTCGGCCCGTCGTCGTTCTTCCTGCTCATCCTCAACGTCATCTACTCGTTCCAGGTGTTCGACATCGTCTTCGTGCTCACCGGCGGCGGGCCGCAGAACGCGACCTCGGTGCTCGTGACCTACGCCTACGACACCGGGTTCGTCACCCGCGACCAGGGCTACGCCGCGGCCATCGGCATCGTGCTGCTGATCCTGACCATGGTCTTCACCGCGGTGCAGTGGCGCACCAACCGCTCGAGGGACCTCGTCGAATGATCCGCACCTCGCGCACGGCGCGCCTGCTCCGCCTCGCCCTCGCCCTCGGCGTCTCGGTCGTCATCGTCTTCCCGCTGTACTGGATGGTCGTCGTCGCGTTGTCCTCGCGGTCCGAGCTGCTCGGCGGCACCCTCCGCCTCTGGCCGCGCGAGCTGACGCTGGTGAACTTCGAGCGCGTGTTCTCGTCGTTCCCGGTGGCGACCTGGTTCGGCAACTCCCTCGCGATCAGCCTCGTCACCGCGCTGATCACCGTGACGATCAACCTGCTCGGCGGCTACGCCTTCGCGCAGCTGCGGTTCCGCGGATCCGGCGTGCTCTTCCTCCTGGCCCTGTCGACACTCACTCTGCCCGTGCAGGTGATCATGGTGGCGCTGTTCCGACTCGTCACCGACCTCGGGCTCTACGGGAGCTACTGGGCGGTGATCCTGCCGACGGCGGCCTCGGCGTTCGGGCTGTTCCTGGCGCGGCAGTTCATCCTCGCGATCCCGCGGGACCTCATCGAGGCGGCCCGGATCGACGGCGCCGGCCACTTCCGCGTGTTCACGGCCATCGTGCTCCCCCTCTCGAAGCCGCTGATCGCCGTGCTCTTCTTCATGTCGCTGCTCGGCTCCTGGAACGACTTCGCCTGGCCGCTCATCGCCCTGAAGGAGAACGCGCTCTTCACGCTCCCGATCGGCCTGCTCTTCCTCCAGGGGCAGTTCGGCAGCGACTACGGAGCGACCATGGCGTTCGCCCTGGTGAACGTCGTGCCGATGGTGGTGCTGTTCCTGGTGTTCCAGCGCTACTTCGTGCAGGGCTTCGCGCGCAGCGGCCTCCGCTGACTCCGCGGCGGGGGGTGCGGATCGGTGCGCTGAGCGGCCATTCGTCCCCCCGTCCGGGGCCCGGAGTGTCAATCCCCCCGTTCCGCCGACCCGGCCGGCGCCGCCCAGGGGTACGGTCGTCCCAGGCGCCCATCTCGTGCGCTCCTGAGGGCACCGTTCGAGCGGAAGGCGGGATCGCCATGAGTACCGTCGCCGCGAACGCCGCCCAGCAGAAGGTGGCCGGCCGCTACTACCTGATCGAGCGGATCGGCTCCGGCGGGATGGGCTCGGTCTACCGGGCCCGCGACGAGACCGTCCAGCGCGAGGTCGCCGTGAAGGTCTTCCGCGCGGAGGCCTCGAACCCCGAGGACGTGGCCCGCCAGGAGCGCGAGGTGCGGATGCTGAGCTCCTTCGCCCACCCCGGCATCGTCAACCTCTTCGACGCGGGGCTGCACAACTTCGGCGGCGAGGTCCGCCGCTACGTCGTGATGGAGCTCGTCGCCGACCCCACGATGGAGGCGCGGCTCGAGGCCGGCCCCCTCCCGGCGGCGGAGGTCGCGGCGATCGGCACGCAGCTCGCGGAGGCCCTGGCCTACCTGCACGAGCGCGGTGTCGTGCACCGCGACGTGAAGCCCGCGAACATCCTGGTCAGCGAGGTCGCCTCCAGCGGCTACGCCCGCACCGCCAAGCTCACCGACTTCGGCGTGGCCCACTTCATGGACGGCTCCCGCCTCACCAGCGACGGCGTGGTGATCGGCACCGCGAGCTTCGTCAGCCCGGAGCAGGTCGCGGGCGAGCCGATCAGCGGGGCGAGCGACGTCTTCTCCCTCGGCCTGGTCCTCCTCGAGGCGATCACCGGCCACCGCGAGTACTCGGGCACCGTCCTCGAGGCGGCGATCGCGCGGCTCCACCGCAGCCCCTCCGTGCCCGACTCCCTGCCGGCGGAGTGGCGGGCGCTGCTGACCTCGATGACGCAGCGGGACCCGGAGAAGCGGCCGACCGCCGACGAGGCCGCGCACCGCCTCCGGGGCGGGATGGCCGCGGGCTCGGCTGCAGCCGTGCCGATCGCGCCGGACTCGCGCGCGGCACGGATCCGGCGCTCCGTGATCATCGGCTCGAGCGTGGTCGGCGTCGGCGCGATCGCGGCGCTGTCGTGGATGCTCGGAGCGCTCGCCGGTCGCTGACCGACCGGGCGCGGGGCCCTAGGCCTCGCCGGGGAACGCGGGACGGAGCACGATCCGGGTCCAGGCGCCCACGTAGATCCGGTCGCCCTCCTCGACCTCACGGCGCTGACCGGCGGCGATCGGCGACTGCGGGAGCGGCGCCCCGGCCGGTGCGAGATACGTGCCGTTCGCCGACTGCAGATCCTCGACCCACCAGCGGTACCCGTCGGTGCTCAGCTGGCAGTGGCGACGCGAGACTCCGGAGTCGGAGCCGCAGTCGACCTGCGGCGCGATGCCGCGGGAGACGGACGGGCGGCCGACGAGCAGGGTGCGCTCGCGGAGGACGACGGTCGCGGGCGGGCCCGGCGAGGGCATCGGGTCGTCGGCGCGCTGCTCGGCGTACCACTCCGGGTCGACCCAGAGCTCGGCGATCCACGGGCGGTCCGGGTCCGCGGAGGCGGCGGCGGGCCGGGCGGAGCCGGTGGCCGGTGAGGACGCGGCCTCCTCCTCCGGTGCTGAGGCGCCGGGGGCCGCTCCGGGCGCTGCGGCCTCCGGTGCTGCCGCCTCCGGGATCACCTCGGTCACCGGAGCAGCGGGCGGCGCGGTCGCGACGGGGGTGTCGAAGCCGGCCTCCTGCTCCGGGACCAGCTCGGTCGGAGCCGCGGGATCGGCCTGCGGCGCGGGCGCCTCGCCCAGGTGCTGGGCCGGGTCCCCCGACGGCGTCGCGGAGCCGCCGACCTCACCCGGAGCGCGCACGGTGCCGGAGGAGGTGAACGGATCCGCCTCGGGGAGGGAGCCGGTCGTGAAGTCGTAGCCGCAGTTCTCGCAGAACAGGGCGCCGGCCTCGTTCGGGAACGAGCAGTGCGGGCAGACCGAGGGGCCGGTCGGGATCGCCGTGGTCGGCGCGGCAGGAGCGGGCGACGGGGCCGCGGCGGCACCGATGGGCGCCCCGCAGACGTCGCAGTAGTCACCGGACCGGGAGGTGTGCCCCTCGGGGCAGCGGAAGCTCACTTGCGCACCCGCGTGGTCTTGGTCGATGCGGTGTCCAGCGCCATCTCGTCGAGGCGGTCGACGCCGCGCTTGAGCCGCACAGTGCCCTCGTTCGGGTTGTCGATCTCGACGACCTTCCGCAGCTTCGCGGTCGCCTCGTCGTTCCCGGTGACGGAGGCGAGCTGCACCGCCCGCCCGAGCTTGACCGTGGCGGTCGCCTCGTCCCCCCGGGCCTTGGCCGCGAGCCCGTCCTGGATCGCCGAGGCGAGCTCGGTCTGACCCGTGTAGTGGGCGACGGCCGGATCGATGCGGGCGGTCAGGGCGGAGTCGTCCGTCCAGCGCGCCTTCACCAGGGCGGAGGCGACCACCTCGTCGCGCACGCTGAGCTGCACCCTCGCGGCGAGCTGCTCCGAGCCGACCGGCTTCGAGGCGACCCGGACCGCCACGTGGTACTCCCGCGACTCGTCGCCCCAGGCGCCGGTCGGGTAGGCGCCGGTGAGCGGGTTCACGGCGTTCCGCCGGGAGCTGAGGTCCTCGAGGTTCGGCGCGACCTGGCGGACGAAGAGCAGCTGCGCGCCCTGCGGAGTCCAGACGCGGAGCTCGCCGTTCGCGACTCCCCGGCCCATCGACGCCCGCATCAGCGACTCGAAGTCGGCGGCCATGTCGGCCGGGTTCGCGATCAGGCCCACGGTGCCCAGCAGGGCGCTCGCGATGGTGCGCGCCTCCTCGACGATCCAGCGGGAGCCGACGCCGCGCACGTCGCACTGGAAGTCGCCCGACGCCGCGCGGATCGCCGCGTCCAGCTGCATCCGCGACTCGTGCTCGTTCTTGCCGTCGGTGAGGAGGATCGCGTGCCGCTGCGTCGCCTCCGGCACGGTGGCGAACAGCTGGCGGGCGAGGGTCAGCCAGGTGCCCATCGCGGTGCCGCCGTCGGCCTGGAGGTAGCCGATCGCCTCCTTCGCCGCGGCGCGCGCGCCCGGCTCCATCCGCACCATCGAGACGGTGGCGTTGGGGTACGGGAAGGCGCGGTCGGCGCGCTCGGATCCGGCCACGACGGCGAAGAAGGTGCCGTCGAGGATCTGGTCGACGGCCACGGCGGCGGCGCGCTTGGCGGCCGTCATGTTCTCACCGGTCATCGATCCGGAGCAGTCCACGATGATGATCTCGGCCGCGGCTCCATCGGACCCGGCGACCCCCGTGCCGGACGCGGTCACCGTGACGATGGCGTGCACGTCGGTGGCGCCGTCCGAGAGGAACTCGTTCTGGAAAACACTCGCGCTGAACTCCGCCATTCCGGCAGTTTACGGGGACGCCCGGCCCGAGCGGCCCTCCATCGCCGAGGATCGGCCGGGCATCGCGGCCGGACGCCTGCGCGACAGCTGTCGGGACGAGCGGAGGCGGATCGACCGCCGCCGGAGCGCCCCCGTCAAGCCCGCCGCCGCCGGACGCCGCCGGTGCCAGGGTGGAGCCGTGCCTCCCTGGATCCTCGCCCTCGCCAGCGGCGCCATCGGCGGCGCCACCCTCCTGATCGGCGCCGCGCTCGCCTGGTTCGTGCGCGTGCCCCCGAAGCTCACCGCCGCGATCTCGGCGTTCGGAGCAGGGGTGCTGATCTCGGCGCTCGCCTACGAGCTCGTGCAGGAGGCGGCGGACGACGGCGGACTGCTCCCGACGATTCTGGGGACGCTCGCGGGAGCCGTCGTCTTCGTCGGGGCCGACGCGCTGCTCACCCGCGCCGGCGCGGGGAACCGCAAGAGCGCGAAGGGGTCGGGCGGAGGAGGCGGCGCGGCGATCGCGGCGGGAGCGCTCATCGACGGCGTCCCCGAATCGATCGTGCTCGGCCTCTCGGTCGCCCAGGGCGGTGCGGGAGCGGCGATCAGCGTGCCCATCGTCGCCGCGGTCGCGATCTCGAACCTCCCCGAGGGTCTGTCCTCCACGGTCGGGATGAAGGCCGACGGCCGCTCCGCCCGCTACGTCTTCACCGTCTGGGGCGGGATCGCCGCGATCTCGGCCGCCGCGGCGCTGGTCGGCTTCCTGGTCTTCGCCACCGCACCGGGCGCGGTCGTGGCCTTCGTGACGACCGTCGCCGCCGGCGCGATCCTCGCCATGATCTCCAACACGATGATCCCCGAGGCGTTCGACCGCGACGACGTGCTCACCGGGCTGTACGCCGTGCTGGGATTCGTGACGGCGTTCGCGCTGCATGCGGCGTCGTCGTGAGCGCCACTCCCCGCGCGGACGAACGGGGGGATGTGCGATGTGCAGGGGATCCGGAGGCATCTCGGCCCCTCCGGCGGAGGAGAGCGCTCCCGGGTGAGGATCCCCTGCAGATCGCACACCCGGGTGATCGAGCAGGGCGGAGTCAGCCGCTGAAGGCGGTGAGAGCGTCGTCGAGGATGCCGAGGCCGCGGGCGACCTCGGCAGGGGTGATGACGGCCGGCGGGACCACGTGGATCCGGTTGTCGGCGGTGAAGGGCAGGAGGCCGCGGGACAGCAGGTCGGCCTTGAGGCGGGCGACGGAGGCCGCAGGCAGCGGGGTGCGTGCGGCCCGGTCGGTCACGAGCTCGAGCGCCCAGAACACTCCGGAGCCGCGGACCTCGCCGATCAGGTCGTGCTTCGCCTCGAGCGCCGCCAGGCCCGGGGCCAGGTGCTCCGAGCCGATGGTGCGCGCGTTGTCGACGATCCCCTCCTCCTCCATCGCCTCGAGCGTCGCGACGACGCTGGCCGCGGCGAGCGGATGGCCGGAGTAGGTGAGACCGCCGGGAAAGACGCGCTCGTCGAAGTGGTGGGCGATCGGGTCCGAGATGACGACGCCGCCGATCGGGACGTAGCCGGAGTTGACGCCCTTGGCGAAGGTGATCAGGTCGGGACGCACGTCGAAGGCGTCGAAGGCGAACCACTCCCCCGTGCGGCCGAAGCCCGCCATGACCTCGTCGAGGATCAGCTGGATGCCGTAGCGGTCGGCGATCTCGCGCACCCCCGCGAGGTAGCCGGGCGGCGGGGTGAGCACACCGGCGGTGCCGGGGATGGTCTCGAGGAGGAACGCGGCGATCGACTCCGGCCCCTCCGCCTGGACGACGCGCTCGAGGTGGTGGAGGGCGCGCTCGCACTCCTGCTCGAGCGTCTCGGCCCAGAACTCGCTGCGGTACAGGTACGGCCCGAAGGCGTGCACGTGCCCGCGGGAGTACTCGTTGGGGATGCGGCGCCAGTCGCCCGTCGAGACGATCGCCGCTCCCGTGTTGCCGTGGTACGAGCGGTACAGCGAGACGACCTTGTCGCGGCCGGTGAACAGCCGCGCCATGCGGATCGCGTTCTCGTTCGCGTCCGCGCCGCCGTTGGTGAAGAACACCTTCTCCATGCCCTCGGGCGCCCGCTCGGTGATCAGGCGGGCCGCCTCGGCGCGGGTCTCGTTCGCGTAGGCGGGACCGACGGTGGTGAGGACGCCCGCCTGCTCCTGGATCGCGGCGACGACCTTCGGGTGCTGGTAGCCGATGGTGACGTTCACGAGCTGGCTCGAGAAGTCGAGGTAGCGGGTGCCGTCGACGTCCCAGACCTCGGCGCCGAGGCCGCCCGCGATCGGCAGCGGGTTCAGCGCACCCTGCGCCGACCAGGAGTGGAACACGCGGGACCGGTCGGCGGCGGTGACCGAGGCGTTGTCGCGGACGGTGGGGGCGGTCGAGGACGTCATGCTCCCCATCGTGCCGCGCCCGCCTCAGGAGTGGGCGTGCGGATCCGTCGATCCGCGGACCCTACGATGGACGGAACGTCGAAGGGAGCCGCGCATGCCCGCGACCGTCCGCGATCTGCTGGCCGAACCGGCCTTCCGCCTCCGCGTGCTCGCCGGTGTCCACGACGAGGCCGACCTCGACGCCCCTCTGGTCTGGGCGCACTCCTCGGACCTCGTCGATCCGACGCCCTGGCTCGAGTCGGGGCAGCTGCTGCTGACCGACGGCGTCCACTTCACCGGGCACGACACCGCCGAGTTCTCGGAGGAGTACGTCGCCCGGCTGCGCGGCCGCGGCATCCGCGCGCTCGGCTTCGCCACCCGCATCGTGCACGACGAGGTGCCTGCCGCTCTCGTCGCGGCGTGCGAGCGCCAGGGCCTGCCGCTGCTGGAGGTGGCCGAGCTCACCCCGTTCATGGGGATCATCCGCTTCGTCGCCGACGTCATCTCGCGGGAGCAGCGCGAGCGGCTCGAGTGGTCGCTCGAGGCGCAGCGGCGGGTCGCCCGCGCGGCGCTGCGGCCGGACGGGCTCGCGGCGATCCTCACCGAGCTGGAGCGGCAGCTGGACTGCTGGGTCGCCCTCTACGACGCGGCCGGGCAGAGGGTGCATCTGCCCACCCGGCTCGACGTGCCGGCGGAGGAGGCGGTGGCCGCGGCCGCGAGGCACGCGCTGACCCGCGGCAGCCGAGCGGGGCTCCGGCTCGACGACGGCGGCGGAGTGACGCTGCAGACGATCGGGCGCCGCGACCACCTGCGCGGGGTGCTCGCCGTGGGCACGGGCACGCCGCTGGACCCGGCGGGCAGCGACCTGGTGGCGAGCGTCATCGCCCTGGCCAGCATCGCGCTGGAGCAGCGGCGGGCGCTCGACTCCTCCCGTCGCCAGCTGCGCTCCGGACTGCTCGAGCTGCTGGCCGCAGGAGCCTTCGACGTCGCCGAGAGCACCGCACGGCGCCTGGGGAGCCCGCTGCCCGCCGAGCCCGTGCGGGTGGTCGTGCTGAGCGCGCCCGTGCACGGCGACTCGCTCCTCGACGAGCTGGAGGTGATCGCGGAGGAGGACGGCGCGCGCCTGTTCTTCGCCGAGAGGGACGGCTCGCTCGTCGCCGTGGCCGCCGCCGACGGACTCGAGCCGCTGACCGCCGTGCTGAAGCGGCACGGCGCGAGCGCCGGCGCCTCCGCCCCGATCGGCTGGTCCGACCTGGACCGGGGCCTCGAGGAGGCGCGGCGCGCCGCCGAGCGGACGGGAGACGGGACGGTGGTCCGCTTCGAGGACGTCGCCGCAGAGGGGATGATCGGGCTCCTCGCCGCCGCCGGAGCCGCACCGCTCGCCCGCCGGATGCTCGCACCGCTGCTGACCCCGGAGGGAGCCGTGCTGCTGGAGAGCGCTCGCGTCTGGCTCCGCCGCAACGGCGCCTGGGAGCCCGCCGCCCGCGACCTCGGCGTGCACCGGCACACCCTCCGCAACCGCATCACCGCCGTCGAGCGCGCCCTCGGCCTCGACCTCGACGACGTCTCCGCCCGCACCGAGCTCTGGACGGCGCTGCGGCTCCACTCATAGCCGCTCTCCTCCTGCGTCGTCGATCGGCCGCAGTCGGCTCGGGCAGGTGGCCGCGCCGGGAGGAGCGGGTCGCGTCCCGCGCACGACGATCCGCTCCCACGCGGATCGCCGGTTGCGCTATGCGCCGCTGAGCCTCTCTCCTCCTGGCGTCGTCGATCGGCCGCGGTCGGCCGGAGAGGGTGGCCGCGCTGGGAAGGGCGGGTCGCGTCCCGCGCACGACGATCCGCTCCCACGCGGATCGCCGTGCGCGGAACGTTCGACGCTCTCGAGAACGGAACCACCCTCCCACGCCGACCGCGGGCGATCGACGACGAAGGAGGAGAGAGCCGCACCAGCACCGCGGAGCGCAACCGGCGATCCGCGTTCCAGCGGATCGCCGTGCGCGGAACGTTCGACGCTCTCGAGAACGGAACCACCCTCCCACGCCGACTGCGGGCGATCGACGACGAAGGAGGAGAGAGCCGCACCAGCACCGCGACCGCGGGCGATCGACGACGAAGGAGGAGAGAGCCGCACCAGCACCGCGGAGCGCAACCGGCGATCCGCGTTCCAGCGGATCGTCGTGCGCGGAACGTTCGACGCTCTCGAGAACGGAACCACCCTCCCCAGCCGACCGCGGGCGATCGACGACGTCAGGAGGAGAGAGCCTATGAATGCTGCGGGAACCCCAGGTTGATGCCGCCGTGGGAGGGGTCGAGCCAGCGGCTGGTGATGGCCTTCTGCTGGGTGAAGAAGCGGACTCCCTCGGCGCCGTGGGCCTTGGTGTCGCCGAACAGGGACGCCTTCCAGCCGCCGAACGAGAACGTGGCGACGGGGACGGGGATGGGGACGTTGATGCCGATCATCCCGACCTCGACCTCGTTCTGGAAGCGGCGGGCCGCTCCTCCGTCGTTGGTGAAGATGGCGGTGCCGTTGCCGAAGGCGCCGTTGTTGATCAGCGCGACGCCCTCCTCGTAGGAGGCGACGCGGACGATGGAGAGCACCGGTCCGAAGATCTCCTCCGTGTACGCGCGGGAGGTCGTGGGGACCTTGTCGAGCAGGGTCGGGCCGAGCCAGAACCCGTTCGCGTCCCCGTCGACCTCGATGCCGCGGCCGTCGATGACGACCTCCGCGCCGTCCTCCTCCGCGATCGCGATGTAGGAGGCGACCTTGTCGCGGTGCGCCTCGGTGATCAGCGGGCCCATGTCGCAGCCGCGACGCCCGTCGCCGGTGCGCAGGGTCGCGGCGCGCTCCTGGATCTTCGCGATCAGCTCGTCGGCGACGGGCTCGACCGCGACGACGACCGAGATCGCCATGCACCGCTCGCCCGCCGAGCCGAAGCCCGCGTTGATCGCGGAGTCGGCGACGAGGTCGAGATCCGCGTCGGGGAGGACGAGCATGTGGTTCTTCGCGCCTCCCAGCGCCTGCACCCGCTTGCCGTGCCTGGTGCCGGTCTCGTAGACGTACTGCGCGATCGGCGTGGAGCCGACGAAGGAGATCGAGCGCACGTCGGGGTGCTCGAGCAGCCCGTCGACGGCCTGCTTGTCGCCGTTGAGCACCGTGAAGACGCCGTCGGGAAGGCCTGCCTCCTTCCAGAGGGCGCCGAGCCAGATCGCCGGGGACGGGTCCTTCTCGGAGGGCTTCACCACGACGGTGTTGCCGGCGGCGATGGCGATGGGGAAGAACCACATCGGCACCATCGCGGGGAAGTTGAAGGGGCTGATGATGCCCACGACCCCCAACGGCTGCTTGGTCGAGTAGACGTCGACGCCGGTCGAGACCTGCTCGGAGTACTCGCCCTTGAGGTGGTGCGCGAGCCCGGTCGCGAACTCGACGACCTCCTGGCCGCGCGTGATCTCGCCGAGCGCGTCCGAGACGACCTTGCCGTGCTCCGACGTGATCAGCTCGGCGAGCTCCTGCTTCTTCGACTCGAGCAGCTCGCGGAAGCGGAAGACGATCTGCTGCCGCTTCGCGAGCGACGTGTCGCGCCAGGCGGGGAAGGCGGCCTTCGCGGAGGCGACGGCGGCGTCCACCTCGGCGGAGTCGGCGAGCGCGACCTCCTTGGTCGCGACTCCCAGCGCCGGGTCGTACACGGGAGCAGTGCGGCCGGACGAAGAGGCCGAGGGGGCCCCGTCGATCCAGTGGCCGACGACGGACAGGGCGGTGGCGGGCTCGGCGATGCTCATGGCGACGACTGTAGGGGCGGGACCACGGCCGCGGGGGTGCCGATCCGTCCAGCGGCGGAGGGCTGCTCTGGACGGATCGGCACCCCCGCGGCCGTGGTCCCGCCCCTACAGTCG
>NZ_PSWM01000031.1:0-50552 GCF_002932795.1 Rathayibacter sp. AY1B5 | reverse complement strand
GGCACGCGGCCATCCTGGCACGGGTGGTCGCGCCGCATGCCGGAACGGCACGGATCCTCGCGGCGCACCCCGGGGCGGCGGAGCATCGTCCCATGACCTCCACCGACGCCCCCACCGGCCCGACCGTCCCCGCCCCCGCCGACGTCCTGATCCTCGGCGCCTCCTTCGCCGGCCTCGCCGCCGCCACCGCCCTCGGCCGCAGTCTCCGCGACGTCCTCGTCGTCGACGGCGGACCTCCGCGCAACGCCCCCTCGCCCGGCGCCCACAACGTGCTGACCCGCGACGGCGTCCCTCCGACGGAGCTGGTGCGCCTGGCGCGCGCCGAGGCCGAGGGCTACGGGGCCCGGGTCGTCGCGGGCGAGGCCGTCCATGCCTCCGCAGGACCCGAGGGGGTGACCGCGACCCTCGCCGACGGCACGGTCCTCCGCGCCCGCCGCCTCCTGCTCGCGACCGGCGTCCGCGACCTGCTGCCGGAGATCCCCGGGCTCCACGCCCGCTGGGGACGGGACGTCCTGCACTGCCCCTACTGCCACGGCTTCGAGGTGCGCGGCCGGCGGATCGGCGTGCTCGGCAGCTCGTTCGCCGGGCACCAGGCGCAGATGTTCCGGCAGCTCAGCGACCGGACGTCGATCCTGCTCCACGGCGCACCCGCGCCCGCCGGCGACGAGGCGGCGGCGCTGGCCGCCCGCGGGATCGCGCTCGTGCCGGGCCGCGTCGAGAGGGTCCTCGTCGAGGACGACCGCCTGGTCGGCGTCGTGATCGACGGTCGACGGCACGAGCTCGACGCGCTCGTCGTCGGCCCGCGGGTCGAGGCGCGGCTCCCCGAGGGGCTCGGCCTCGAGCTCGCCGACCACCCGTCGGGCGTCGCGCGGCACCTCGCCGTCGATCCGATGGGCCGGACCGGCGTCGCCGGGGTCTTCGCCGCGGGCTCTCTGGTCGAGCCGATGGCGCAGGTCGTCGCCTCGTCCGCCGACGGCCTGCGCGTGGGCGCGGCGATCAACTACGACCTGATCGAGGAGGAGATCGCCGACGCGCTGCGGGCCGCCTGACGCGCGCTCAGCGGCGGCGGTACTCCAGTTCCGGGCGGCCGGGGGAGCCGTAGCGGGGCGCGCGGTCCGCGACTCCGGAGTCGGCGAGGTGCTCGAGGTAGCGGCGGGCCGTCACCCGCGAGATGTCGAGGCGGGTGGCGAGCTCGGCCGCAGAGAGGCCGACCGGGCCCAGCAGCGCGGTGACGGCCTCGAGGGTCCGAGCCGAGAGCCCCTTGGCCAGACCCGGCGCGTTGGAGGTGCGCAGCGCCGCGAAGGCCCCGTCCACCTCGTGCTGGCTGGCGACGTCGGCGCCGTGCATCCGCTCGCGGTACGACCGGTAGCTGGCGAGCTTGGCGGCGAACGCGCTGAAGACGAACGGCTTGATCAGGTACTGCACGATCCCGGCGGCGACGGAGGCGCGCACGTTCGCGGCGTCGCGGACCGCGGTGATCGCGATGACGTCGACGTCCAGGCCCGCCGCCCGGACGGCCCGGCAGAGGTCGAGGCCGCCCATGTCCGGCAGGTTCATGTCGAGCAGGATCAGCGCGATGCCCGGGTCCGTGCGCAGCGCCCGGATCGCCTCCGCCCCGCTGCCGGCGACCGCGGCCACCTCGAAGCCGTCGACCCGCCGGACGTAGTCGGCATGGGCGCTCGCCGTCAGCGGCTCGTCCTCGACGACGAGCACCCGGATCACGACGCCACCCGCGCGGGCAGCGGCAGCTGCACCGTGAACACCGCACCGACGTGGCGCGAGACCTCGATCGTGCCGCCGAGCCGTTCCACCACCTGCTGCACCAGCGCCAGGCCGATGCCGCGGCCGAAGCCGTCCGACTCCTTCGTCGAGTAGCCGCGCGCGAACACGTCGGCGGCGCCGGCGACTCCGGGGCCGCTGTCCGACACCTGCACCACCAGCTCGCCCTCCGCGAGGCCGAGGTAGACCTCCACCCACGGCTCGCGCTCCGGAGCGGAGGAGGCGGCCGCGTCGAGGGCGTTGTCGATCAGGTTGCCCAGCACCGTCACCAGGTCACCGGGCTCCAGGCCCTGCGTGCCGGGCTCGAGGTGCGTCTCGAAGTGCAGCTCCACTCCGCGCTCGCGGGCCTGCGCGGCCTTGCCCAGCAGCAGAGCGGCGATCACCGGCTCCTGCACGGAGCCGAGGACGCGGTCGGCCAGGCGCTGGCTGAGGTTCAGCTCCCCGGCGGCGAACGCGAGCGCCTCGTCGGGCCGGCCGAGCTCGATCAGCGACGCGATGGTGTGCAGGCGGTTCGAGAACTCGTGGGTCTGCGAGCGCAGCGCGTCCGAGAGGGTGCGCAGCGACTCCAGCTCGCCGCTCACCCGCTGCAGCTCGGTGCGGTCGCGGAGCGTGACGACCGTGCCCAGGGGGCGGGCGCCGGGGGAGGCGGCGGGCCGCTCGTTGACCACGAGGATCCGCTCGCGGGCCACGACCAGGCGGTCCGAGACGGGCTCGTCGTCCTGCAGCAGCTCGCGCAGGGCGCCGGGGAGGTCGAGCTCCGCGACCGGCACCGGCGTCCGCACGTCCTCGAGCCCGAGCAGCTCCAGCGCGTGGTCGTTGGCGAGCACCAGCCGACCGCGGTCGTCGACCAGCAGCAGCCCCTCCCGCACCGAGTGCAGGACCGACTCGTAGTAGGCGAAGACCTGGCTCATCTGCTCGGGGCCCCGTCCGCCGGTGACTCGCCGCAGGTAGCGGGCGAGGAGCCACGAGCCGAGCGCGCCGAGCGCGACCGCCCCGCCCGCGCCCCAGGCGACGACCTGCACGCGGGCGGCGAAGGAGGCGTCCACGGCCGAGAGCGTCACGCCCGCCGACACGAGCGCGACGACCGCGCCGTCGGCGTCCTCGATCGGCGCGACGGCGCGGACGGAGGGACCGAGCGTGCCGGTGTACGTCTCGGTGAAGGTCCGCCCCTCCAGCGCCGGCTCGATCGTGCCCTGGAACGGCAGGCCGATCTGGTCGCGGTCGCGGTGGGTGTACCGGGTGCGGTCGGGAGCCATGATCGTGAGGAAGTCGACGGCGGTGTCCCGCATGACCTCCTCGGCGTACGGCTGCAGGCTCGCCGAGGGATCCGCGCCGGCCGCCGACTCGAGGACGAAGGGGTTGTCGGCCACCGTCCGCGCCACGACGAGGCTCCGCTGGGCCGCCTCGTCGCCCGCCCGGCTCCGCGCGTCGAGGGCCAGCACCGCGACGGCCGCCACGGTGATCAGCAGGATGCTGAGCAGCTGCACGGCGAACAGGCGCGCGGCGATGCTGCCGCGCGGTCCGCGTGCGCTCGGCGTCCTGACCATGCCACTCCCTCGTGGGCGAGCGCTCGGGGCGCCCCGCCGTGAACAGTATGAACGCAACCGTGCCGGGCTCCGGAGGCGGGGCCACCATCGTCCTACCCCCTCACCTCGACGAAGAGAAGGACACCCCCATGGCGAAGACGCCTCAGACGCCGTCCGACCGGCTGATCCCCGCGGTCACCCCTCCGAAGACCCGGCGGCGCATCGACCGGAACCACTGGCTCTACATCGCCGTCATCATCGCGGTGGTCGCCGGCGTCGTGGTCGGACTCGTCGCTCCCGCCTTCGCGGCGACGCTGGAGCCCGTCGGCAAGGCCTTCGTCGGACTGATCAAGATGATGATCGCGCCGATCATCTTCTGCACCATCGTCATCGGCATCGGCTCCATCGCGAAGGCCGCCACGGTCGGCAAGGTCGGCGGACTCGCGCTGGGCTACTTCATCGTGATGTCGACCTTCGCCCTGGCGATCGGCCTCGTCGTCGGCAACATCCTCCACCCGGGCGAGGGCCTCGACATCTCGAGCGCCACCTACGACACCAGCGACCTCAAGGCCGAGAGCACCAGCGACTTCGTCCTCGGGATCATCCCCGTCTCGCTGTTCTCCTCGCTCGTGGACGGCAGCATCCTGCAGACCCTCTTCGTCGCCCTGCTCGTCGGCTTCGCGCTGCAGAAGATGGGCGCCAAGGGCCAGCCGATCCTCGGAGCGATCAAGCAGCTCCAGGTCCTGGTCTTCCGCATCCTCTCGATGGTGCTCTGGGTCGCCCCGATCGGCGCGTTCGGCGCCATCGCCGCGGTCGTCGGCAAGACCGGCTGGGGCGCCGTCGTCGCTCTCGCCACCCTGATGATCGGCTTCTACATCACCTGCGCGATCTTCGTGATCGTCGTCCTCGGACTGCTGCTGCGACTCGTGACCGGCGTCAGCATCTTCTCGCTGATGAAGTACCTGGCCCGCGAGTACCTGCTCATCGTCGGCACCTCCTCCTCGGAGGCGGCGCTGCCCCGCCTGATCGCGAAGATGGAGCACCTGGGCGTCTCCAAGCCCGTCGTCGGCATCACGGTGCCCACCGGCTACTCCTTCAACCTCGACGGCACGGCGATCTACCTCACGATGGCGTCGCTGTTCATCGCCTCGGCCACCGGCGCGCCGATGTCCGTCCCGGAGCAGATCGGCCTCCTCCTCTTCATGATGATCGCCTCGAAGGGCGCCGCGGGCGTCACCGGAGCGGGCCTGGCCACGCTGGCCGGTGGCCTGCAGTCCTTCCGCCCCGACCTGGTCAACGGCGTCGGCGTGATCGTCGGCATCGACCGCTTCATGTCCGAGGCCCGCGCGGTCACCAACTTCACCGGCAACGCGGTCGCCACCCTGCTCGTGGGCACCTGGACCAAGCAGATCGACATGGTGCAGGTCCGCGAGGTCCTCGGCGGACGCTCGCCCTTCGACGAGACCACGCTCGGAGCGGACGAGCACGACGCCCCCGCCTCGGGCACCTCGATCACCGAGGGGATCGCCTCGATCCAGGACTCGGACGAGGCGTCGCGGATGCGCGCGGAGATCGCGGCCAAGCGCTAGCCGATCCGATCGCGAAGGCCCCGCCCCCCGGAACCGGTCCGGGAGGCGGGGCCTTCGACGTGCGCGGGTCAGTGCCTCCGCACCCCGAGCAGAGGCAGGGTCACCGAGCAGAGCGGCCCGATCAGCACCGCGAAGAGGAGGGTGCCGAGGCCGGCGTCGCCGCCGAGGGCCCAGCCGATGAGCAGGACCGTGAGCTCGACGCCGGAGCGCGCCACCCAGATCGGCAGCCCCGTGCGGGTGTGCAGGCCCAGCATCAGGCCGTCGCGCGGTCCCGGACCGAGGTGCGCGCCGATGTAGATCCCGCTCGCGACCGCCAGCAGCACCAGACCGCCGGCGAAGAGCAGGCCGCGCGCCCACCACTCCTCCGGCGTCGCCAGCACGCGCAGCCCGACGTCGATCATCGTGCCGACCACGAGCACGTTCAGCACGGTGCCGAGGCCGGGCCGCTGCCGGAGGGGGATCCACAGCAGCAGGACGAGCAGGCCGATCACGTTCGTGAGCAGTCCGATCCCGAGGCCGGTCTGGTGCGCGACCCCCTGGGCGAAGACGGTCCACGGGTCGACCCCGATCGCCGCGCGGATCATCATCGCGTCGGCGAAACCGTAGAGAACGAGGCCGACCAGCAGGCGCGGCACGGGTCGGAGGCGCCACTGGCTCGCCGGGGGAGCGGCGGCCGGGGCAGGAGCGGTGATCGTCATGGACACATCACAGCGCGACATTGGCCTTCTTCGCGCGGTCCAATCCGGCTACCTTGGACGCATGGCTGATGTCCACTTCGGCGCGCGCGCCCTGCAGACCCTCCTCGGCGACTGGCGCGAGCAGCGCGGCACCCGTCCCGCCTACCTCGCGCTGGCCGACCGGATCCGCCTCCTCGGGATCGACGGCCGCATCCCCGCGGGCAGCCGCCTGCCCGCCGAGCGCGAGCTCTCGGCCCGCCTCGGCGTCAGCCGTACGACCGTGGCCGCCGCCTACCGCGAGCTGCGCGACAGCGGCTACCTCGTCAGCGTGCGCGGCTCCGGCAGCGTCACCCGTCTGCCCGGAGCGGCCGTGCACGCGGTGCCCTCGCTCGCGCCGGACTTCCTCGACTTCACCAAGGCGGCCCTGCCCGCCGTCCCCGAGCTGGCGGAGGCGTACACTCGCGCGGCGCAGGCGGCGCCCGAGCACTTCGACTCCGGCTCCTACGACACGGTCGGCCTGCCGGTGCTGCGCCGCGCGATCGCCGAGCGCTACACCGTGCGGGGCCTGCGCACCGAGCCCGGCCAGATCATGGTGACCATCGGCGCGCAGCACGCGATCGCGCTCGTGGCCCGCACCCTGCTCGCGCGGGGCGACCGGGCGCTGATCGAGGCCCCGACCTACCCGCACGCCTACGAGGCCCTCCGGCTGGCCGGCGCGCGGCTCGTGCCGGTGAACGTCGACGGAGCGGACGGCTGGGACGGGGAGGGCCTGATCGCCGCGCTGCGCGGGACGAGCCCGAGCCTGGCCTACCTGATGCCCGACTTCCACAACCCGACCGGCCGCTCCATGGCCCCCGAGCTGCGGGAGCGGGCGATCAGCGCCGCTGCCCGGCAGGGCACGCTGATCATCGCCGACGAGACGACGGCCGAGCTCGACATCGACCGGCGGATGAGCCCGCTGCCGTTCGCCGCCTACGGACCCGAGGGGACGGTGCTCTCGATCGGCTCCGTCGGCAAGACGCTGTGGGGCGGCATCCGGATCGGCTGGATCCGCGCCGAGCGGGCGGTGATCCGCAAGCTGGCACTGGCGCGCTCGGCGAGCGACCTCGGCACGCCGATCCTGGAGCAGCTCCTGGTCGCGGACATGCTCGACCGGATGGACGGCGTGCTGGAGCTGCGGCGCTCGCAGCTGCGCGCGGGCCGCGACCACCTCGAGGCGGCCCTGGCGCGCGCGATCCCGGAGTGGAGCGTGCCGCGGGTCTCGGGCGGCCTCTCCACCTGGGTGGGCCTGGGCCGGCCGGCGAGCTCGCAGCTGGCGCTCGCCGCCCGGACGGCGGGGCTGCTGATCACCGCGGGCCCGCGCTTCGGGATCGACGGCGCCTTCGAGCGCTTCCTCCGCATCCCGATCGGCTACTCGCCCGAGGCGACCGACCGGGCCGTGGAGGCGCTCGCGACGGCGTGGGCGCAGGTCGCCCGGCACCCGGCTGCCGACCCGGGGTACCTCGCCGACGTGGTCTGAGGTGGAGCGCCCGCCGGGCGTGTGAGATCGTTCTCTCATGAGCGACGGGTACGGCTACCTGCTGGTCCACTTCGTGGAGGACCGGATCGGCCACAGCGAGAAGATCTTCCTCTCGCTCAGCCGGGGCGACGATCCGCTGCGCTGGCGTGCGCTCGGGCCGGTGCTGGAGTGGACCGGCGGCACGGGCGGCGTCCGGGATCCCCACATCGTCCGCGGGCCGCGGGGCTTCCATCTCGTCGCCACCGATCTCCGCGTGTGGCGGCCCGAGGGCCCGGACTGGGACCTCTACCGGCACCGGGGCAGCCGCGACCTCGTGGTCTGGGACTCCTCGGACCTCCTGGAGTGGTCCGAGCCGCGCGCCGTCACCGTGGCACCCGAGGGCGCGGGCATGGCCTGGGCGCCGGAGTCGGTCTACGACCCGGTCTCGGGCGACTTCCTCGTGCACTGGTCCTCCGGCCTGGCCGAGGACGGCGATCCCACCACCGGCGAGACGGGCGACAGCCGCATCCTGCTCGCCCGCACGCGCGACTTCCGCACGTTCACCGAGCCCGAGACCTACCTGCGGCTGCCCGGCGGAGTGATCGACATGACGCTGCTGATCGAGGGCACGGCCGTCCACCGCTTCGCCAAGCAGCACGACGACGCCCCCGACACGATGCAGGTGTTCCAGCAGGTCGGCTCCTCCCTCCTCGCGGACGACTTCGCCACCGTCGCCCGGGGGATCGGGCAGGAGCTCGGCCCGAGCGTCGAGGGGCCGCTGGTCTTCCGGCACCACCGCGAGGAGCGCTGGTCGCTCTGGGTCGACCAGTACGCCGTCCGCCCCTACGGCTACCGCGCGTACACGAGCACCGACCCGGCCTCGGGCCGCTGGGAGCTCGCGGAGGAGTTCGACCTGCCCGAGGACACCAAGCACGGAGCGGTCCTCCCGCTCACCCGATCCGAGTACACGGCGCTCGACGAGCGCGACCCCGCCTGAGAGGCCCTTCATGACCGACTTCAGCCCCCGTCTCGCCGACGCCCTCGTCACCGTCCTCGGTGCCGACGGCGCTCCGCTCGCCCACGCCGACGTGACGATCGAGCAGCGCCGCCACGCCTTCGGCTTCGGCTGCACTCCTCCGAGCACCGACCCCGCGCGCGCCGAGGAGCGCCGGCTCTGGCTCGACCTGTTCGACACGGCGACCCTCCCCGTCTACTGGGGCCGCTTCGAGCCGGAGCGCGGCCGCACCGCGACGGAGGAGGTGCTCGCCGAGGCGCGCGCGCTCGCCGCGGACGGCGTCCGCCTGAAGGGGCACCCGCTGGTCTGGCACTACGTGAAGCCGGAGTGGCTCGACGCGCTGCCGCTGGACGAGGCCGAGGAGCTCCTCCGCGCGCGCATCCGCCGGGAGGTGGGCGCCTTCGCCGGGCTGATCGACACCTGGGACGCGATCAACGAGGTCGTGATCATGCCGCGCTTCGCGAACGAGCCGGACGGCGTGACGAACGCCGTCACCCGCCTCGCCCGGGAGAAGGGGCGCGTCGGCATGGTCGAGCTGGCCTTCTCGGAGGCGCGCAGCCTCGGCACCGGACCGGTGCTCGTGCTGAACGACTTCGACCTCGGGCCCGAGTACGAGCGGCTGATCGAGGACGTGCTCGAGGCCGGGATCCGGCCCGACGCGATCGGCCTCCAGTCGCACATGCACCAGGGGTTCCGCGGGGAGGAGCAGATCACGGCGATCTGCGACAGGTTCGCGCGCTTCGGCCTGCCGCTGCACTGGACCGAGACCACCCTCGTCTCGGGCGAGCTGATGCCCGCCGAGATCGAGGACCTCAACGACCACGTGGTCGAGGACTGGCCGACCACTCCGGAGGGGGAGGCGCGGCAGGCGGACGAGATGGTGCGGCACTACGAGACGCTGGTCGCGCATCCGGCGGTCGAGGCGATCACCTACTGGGGCTTCGACGACGCCGGCGCCTGGCTCGGAGCGCCGGGCGGGTTCCTCCGCCGCGACGGGAGCCCGAAGCCGGCCTACGAGGCGCTGCGCTCGCGGATCCGCGGTCAGTGGTGGCTCGAGCCGACGGTGCTGCGGACGGACGCCGAGGGGCGCGTCGGCGTCCGGGCCTTCGCCGGGGACTTCGCGCTCTCGAGCGCGGGGGCGGGCGCTGGGGTGAGCCTGCCCGTCGGGTCCTCGACGGCGGAGGTCCGCCTGGGCTGAGGGCGCCCGGGGCCGACCGGCGGCGCGGGTCGCTCGTCGCCGTCCGGAACGCCGCGTCCCTCCGAACACTCAGTCGGCTGATGGAAGACTCGGGGGGTGCATCTCCTCGCGGTCCTCAGCATGAAGAACCGGGCGCTCATCGCGCTCGTCACCGTCGTCATAGCCGTCTTCGGCGGAGTCGCCCTGACCGGGCTCAAGCAGGAGCTCGCGCCGTCGATCTCCTTCCCGCAGCTCGCCGTCGTGACGTCCTACCCGGGCGCCGCTCCGGAGGTGGTCAACGACGACGTCTCGACGCCGATCGAGACCGCCATCCAGGGGGTGCCGGGGCTCGAGACGACCAGCGCGACGTCCTCCACGGACTCCTCCCTCATCTCGGCGTCCTTCACCTACGGCACCGACCTCGCCACCGCCGAGCAGAAGATCCTGCAGGCGATCAACCGGATCACGAGCACGCTGCCGGACGGCGTCGACCCGCAGGTGGTCACCGGCTCCCTCGACGACCTGCCGGTGCTGCAGCTCGCCGTGTCGAGCGACGGCGACGCGGACGCGCTGGCCGAGCGCCTGCGCACCACGGTCATCCCGGACCTGGAGAAGGTCGAGGGCGTGCGCGAGGCGGCGCTCGTCGGCGAGACCGCCCAGCGCGTCACGATCACCCCGGACGCCGCGGCGCTCGCCGCAGCCGGCCTCTCGACCGGCGACATCCGCTCGGCCCTGCAGCAGAACGGCGTGCTCGTCGCAGGCGGCCAGATCACCCAGGACGGGTCGACCTTCTCGGTGCAGTCGGGCGTCAAGCTCGACTCCACCGACGCGATCGCGGCGCTGCCGCTGCTGCCGTCCGCGAGTTCCTCCGCGGGTGCGGGCGCTTCCGGCGGCGCGGGTGCCTCCGCGGGCGCCGGTGCGTCCGCGGGCGCCGGTGCATCCGCGGGCGGCTCCGAGGCCGGCGCGGCGGCGGGAGGCGCAGGAGCGGTCGTGACCGCCGAGCCGACCGTCACCACCCTCGGCTCCGTCGCGACGGTCGCCGTCACCGACGCCCCCGTCACCTCGATCTCGCGCGTCAACGGCCAGCCCGCCCTGACCCTCTCGATCACCAAGCTCCCGGCCGCGAACACCGTCGACGTGTCGACCGGCGTGACCGCGCTGCTCCCGGACCTCGAGGAGTCGATCGGCGACAACGCCGCCTTCACCTCGGTCTTCGACCAGGCGCCCTACATCCAGGAGTCGATCGCGTCGCTCGCGCAGGAGGGCGCGCTCGGCCTCGTCTTCGCCGTGCTGGTGATCCTGCTGTTCCTGCTCTCGGTGCGCTCGACCCTGGTCACGGCCATCTCGATCCCGACCTCGGTGCTGATCACCTTCATCGGCCTGCAGACGGCCGGCTACACCCTCAACATCCTGACCCTCGGTGCGCTCACCATCGCGATCGGCCGTGTGGTCGACGACTCCATCGTCGTGATCGAGAACATCAAGCGGCACCTCGACGCCGGCGAGGACCGGGCCCGGACCATCGCGGTCGCCGTCCGCGAGGTCGCCGGCGCGATCACCGCCTCCACGATCACCACGGTCGCGGTGTTCCTGCCGATCTCGTTCGTGGGCGGCACCACGGGCGAGCTGTTCCGGCCCTTCGCGCTGACCGTGTCGATCGCCCTGCTCGCCTCCCTCGTGGTGGCTCTGACGATCGTGCCGGTGCTGGCCTACTGGTTCCTCCGCCCCTCGAAGCGGCCGGCGGTGCGCCAGGCCGCGCAGGCGGCGCTCGCGGAGGAGCGCGCGGCGGCCGGAGGGGCACCCGGCTCGGGCGTCCCGGCCGACACCCGCGTCCCGACCGACACCGCCGCGCCGGTCGAGGAGGCCCCGCACCACGGCGCCCACGCCGCTCCCCGCCGGGCGCGCGGGCTGCAGTCGGTCTACGGCCCGATCATCCACTGGACCCTGAAGCACTCGGTCGTCACCGTCCTCCTGGCGCTGCTCGTGCTCGTCGGGACCGGTGCGCTGTATCCGCTGATGAAGACGAACTTCCTCGGCTCCAGCGGCCAGGACACCTTCACCGTCACCCAGACCGTCCCCGTCGGCCAGAGCCTCGATGCGCAGGACGCGACGGCGCAGCAGGCGAGCACGGCCATCCTCGGCGTCGGCGGCGTCGAGACCGTCCAGCTCACGGTCGGCTCCTCCGGCGGGCTGCAGAGCGCCTTCGGCGGAGGAGGCGGAGGCGGCAGCTCGATCCGCTACTCCGTCACCACCGACGAGTCGGCCGACCAGGAGGCCGTGCAGGCGGACGTCCGCGACGCGCTGTCGGGCGTGGCCTCGGCCGAGGACATCAGCGTCGCCGCCTCCTCCGGCTTCGGCGCCTCCTCGGACATCGAGGTCGACCTCTCGACCGCGTCGCAGAGCGACCTCCAGAGCGCGAGCGACCAGCTCCTCGAGGCCCTGCGCGGGACCGACGGGATCAGCCAGGCCGAGAGCAACCTCTCCTCCTCGCTGCCCTACATCGCGGTGCGGGTCGACCGCGACGCCGCGGCCCGGGCGGGTCTCAGCGAGGTCGCCGTGGGCACGATCGTCAGCCAGGCGCTCCAGCCCAGCCAGGTCGGCAGCGTCGTGATCGACGACCGCACCCTCTCGATCTACCTCGCCGACGGGCAGCCGCCGGCCACGGTGGACGAGCTGCGGAACCTCGAGGTGCCGACCCTCACCGGCACCGTCGCGCTCTCCACCCTCGCGGCGGTCGAGCAGACGGACGGCCCGGCGAGCATCACCACCGAGCGCGGCCAGCGCACCGCGACCCTCACCGTCACCCCGGAGGGCGACGACCTCGCCTCGGCGAACGTCGCCGTGCAGAACGCGATCGACGCGACGCCGCTCCCGGCCGGTGTCGACGCCTCCCTCGGCGGAGTGACCGCCGACCAGGCCGACGCGTTCTCGCAGCTGGGCATCGCGCTGCTGGTCGCGATCCTGATCGTCTACGTCGTGATGGTGGCGACGTTCCGCTCGCTCCTGCAGCCGCTGCTCCTGCTGGTGTCGGTGCCGTTCGCGGCGACCGGCGCGATCCTCCTGCAGGTGGTCACCGGCGTGCCGCTGGGCGTGCCGTCCCTGATCGGCGTGCTGATGCTGATCGGCATCGTCGTCACGAACGCGATCGTGCTCGTGGACCTGGTGAACCAGTACCGCGACCGCGGGATGCCGGTGCGGGAGGCGCTGCTGCACGGCACCGAGCGGCGGCTCCGGCCCATCCTGATGACCGCGCTCGCGACGATCTTCGCCCTGCTGCCGATGGCGCTCGGGATCACGGGCCACGGCGGCTTCATCTCGCAGCCGCTGGCGATCGTCGTGATCGGCGGCCTGGTGTCCTCGACGGTGCTGACCCTCGTGGTCCTGCCCGTCGTCTACAACCTGGTCGAGGGGTATCGTGAGCGGCGGCGTGCCGCCCGCGCCGGGAAGGCGTCGGCATGACGGACATCAGGGATGCGGCCGAGACGGTCGGCTCGCGCTGGCGAAGCGGACCGGAGCGCGCCACCGCGGTCCTCGACGAGATCGGTCCGGAGCGCTTCGTCGCCCGCGACTTCGGCCCGGGCACGCTCCGGCACCTCGTCCTGATCCGCTTCCGCCCGACGGCGCTGGTCGCCGAGGCGGACGAGGTCACCCGCCGCTTCCTCGCCCTGGCCGACGAGTGCGTGCGCGACGGACGGCCCTACATCGAGTCGATCGAGACCGGGCCGCAGCTGAGCATCGAGGGCGCGGGCGAGGGCTTCGACCGCGCGTTCCTGCTGACCTTCTCGTCCGAGGGCGACCTGCACTACTACCTGGGCCGGCCGGCCGTCGAGGATCCCGCGCACTGGGACCCGGCGCACGACGCGTTCAAGGAGTTCGTCGGGCCGTTCGTCGACACGGCCGGCATCGTCGCCTTCGACTTCCGGCCCGAAGCGCACTGATGGCGACTCCCGAGTTCGTGCTGCGGCTGCGCGAGCGGATCGGGACCGAGCTGCTCTGGCTCACGGGTGTGACCGCGGTGATCCTCCGCGAGGAGCCGGTGCTCGAGGTCCTGCTCGTCCGGCGCGCCGACACCGGCGCCTGGACGGCCGTCACCGGGATCATCGACCCGGGCGAGACCGTCGCCGGCACCGCCCGCCGCGAGGCGCAGGAGGAGGCGGGCGTCGAGATCGAGGTCGAGCGCCTCGTGCAGGTGCACACCCTCCCGCCGATGCAGTACCCCAACGGGGACCGCTCGCAGTACCTCGACCACGTCGTCCGCTGCCGCTGGATCTCGGGAGACGCCCACGTCGCGGACGACGAGTCGACCGAGGTCGGCTGGTTCGCGCCCGACGCGCTCCCGCCGATGTCGGACGAGCACCGCGCCCGGATCGAGCGGGCGCTGTCGGACGAGCCGGGCTGCTCGATCGACTGACGGCGGGGGTGCGCGCCGGACGAGGGCGGGGCCTCCTCCCGGGAGCGGCACTCGGATCGGGGTGGGCGCTGCTCAGACCGGTCGCGCGAAGCAGAGCACCGCGTCGTCGCCGACGTGGGCTCCGAATCCGTCGATCGCCGTGAAGCCGAGCGCGTCGGCCGCAGGGGCGAGCGCCGGAGCGGCGGCCAGGCGGAGCGTGCGGATCCGCTGCACGCGCGCCCACGACTCCGCCGCCGCGACGAGCCGTCGGGCGACTCCCGTGCGCCGGTGGACGGAGGCGACGACGAGCTCCAGCACCTCGGCGAAGTCGTCCGGGCCGGGAGCGAGCACCAGCACTCCGGCCGCCGCTCCGTCGATCCGGGCGACCAGGACACGGGCGTTCGGGGGCGGGACCGCGGCGAGGAGGCCCTCCGCTCCGGCTGCGTCCTCGAGGCGGACGACGACTCCGCTCACGAGTCGAGGCGGGCGCGGAGGAACTCGACGACCCGCGCCCGCAGCGCGTCGTCGAGCAGCGCGATCGAATGCAGCGAGCCGGGGAGGACGAGGAGGTCGACGCTCGCTCCCGCTCCGCGCAGCGCCTCGGCGAAGCGGGTCGACTGGCTGAGCGCGACCCGCTCGTGCGCCGCGTGGGCGATGAGGAACGGCGGCTCGGAGCCGTCCACCTGCGCGAGGGGCGAGGCGGCGGTCGCGGCCGGGCAGGAGGCGAGGTCCGCGCAGTCGAGGTAAGTGCGCACGGCGGCCGCGACTCCGACCACCGGGTCGTCGTCGGCGAGGCCGGCGGC
Organism: Rathayibacter sp. AY1B5; assembly: GCF_002932795.1. NCBI lineage: Bacteria > Bacillati > Actinomycetota > Actinomycetes > Micrococcales > Microbacteriaceae > Rathayibacter > Rathayibacter sp. AY1B5. The sequence continues at coordinate 36,098 of NZ_PSWM01000031.1, read as the reverse complement.
GCTGAGGTCGGAGGGGCCGCTCAGGTCGACCACGGCGGCCAGGCGCGACGAGGTCGCCGGCAGCGTGCCGAGCAACGAGGCGAGAGTGCCGCCGGCCGAGCCGCCGAACGCCGCCACCCGCTCCGGATCGATGCCGAAGCGCGCGGTCTGCTCCGGCTCGAGCAGCCAGTCGAGAGCGGCCGTCACGTCGTCGAGCTGCGCGGGGAACACGGCGGCGGGTGCGAGGCGGTAGTCGACCGAGACGGCGACGAACCCCTCCGATCCCAGCCACTGGCAGATCGGACGCCAGTTCGCGTCGGCCTTGCCTCCGCGGGCCCAGCTGCCGCCGTGCACGACGAGGACGGCGGGCCGCGGCTGCGCCGACGGGGCGGGGGAGGAGCAGACGTCGACGCTCTGCCCGGTGCTCTCGTCGTAGACGACGTCGGCCGTCACATCCACGCCGGACCAGTCGGGACCGGGTGCCGCTCCCAGCGCCTGCGCCACCGGCTCCGACACGGGAGTCGTACTCGCGCAGCCCGTGAGGAGCAGTACGAGGGCGGCCAGGACCGCGGCGACGCGTCGCGGGGATCGGGTGGGCTCGCGCATGAGTGCGATCAGCGTACGGGGTGCCCGGCGCCCCGCAGGCGGCACCCCCGCGATCAGGGGGTGCGGGGCTCGCGCTGCAGCCGGACCAGGACGACCCCCGCGAGGATCAGCGCGCCGCCGCCGAACTGGATCGGCGCGGGCAGCTCCCCGAGGATCAGCCACGCGGCCGCGATCGAGAACAGCACTTCCGTCAGTCCGACGAAGGAGGCGATCCGCGTGCCGAGACGGCGTCCGCCCTCGATCCCGAGCAGATACGCCAGCACCGTCGACATGCCGAGGATCACGCCCGCGGGGAGCAGCCAGCTGACCTCCGCTCCGACGAACACCACCTCGCCGAACGTCGCGCGCAGCGGCGTGACACCGAGCGCCCCGAGGGCCAGCAGGATCGCGGCGCCGACCGTCATCGCCCCCGCCGTGAGCGCGATCGGCGGCAGCTCCGGATCCACGCGGCCGGCGATGACGTAGTAGACGCACAGGCCGAGCGAGGCGGTCAGCGCCCAGGCGATGCCGACCAGCTCGGGCGCGGACTCGCCGGACAGGTCGAGCACGAGCACCAGGCCGCCGAGCGCGAGAGCGGAGCCGGCGAGGGTGGAGCGGCCGGGGTGCCGGCGGGTGCGGGCCCAGGCGAAGAGGACGAGGAACACCGGCGCGAGGTACTCGATCAGCAGGGCGACGCCGACCGACATGTGCTCGATCGCGCTGTAGAAGCAGAGCTGCGCGGCGATCACGGCGAACACCCCGTAGAGGGCGATCGTGCCGAGGTTGCGGCGGAGCACGGGCCAGCGGCCGCGGAGGGAGAGGACCGCCGGGATCGCGAGGATCAGGGCCGCGCCGCCCGCCCGCCAGAGGACCGCGGACGCCGGCGTCCAGCCCGCCTCCAGGAGCGGCTTCACGAACGGCCCGCCCAGACCGAACGCCGCCGACGCGGCCAGCGCTGCGACCAGGCCGGAGCCGAGGCGCCGTGCAGGCGCGGGCGCGCTCGCGGCGGGGAGGGTGACGGCGGCGGTGCTCTCGGCGGTCATGGCCGGCTCCTTCAGGAGTCAAAAGGATTACACTCGTGACAGCGAGCTGATCGCACACTACTGAGCCGCACTGTCAGGAGTCAACATGGTGTTCGCCTATGACGTCGAGGCGTCGCTGACCTCCACCGCCACCCTCGTCAACACGCTCCCCGAGCTCTCGCCGTCCGGCGAGGACGAGATGGCGACGATCGAGCAGCTGGACGACTTCCTCCTCGAGAACAGGTACACGGGCAGCCGCGACGGATCGGCCGAGGAGCTGGAGGCCGTGCGGGCGATCCGCTCCTCCCTCCGCACCCTCTGGCTCACGCGGGCCGAGGAGGACCTCGTCCCCGTCGTCAACGGGATGCTCGACTCCGGCCGCGCCCTCCCGCAGCTGGTGCGGCACGGACCCTACGGCTGGCACCTCCACGCGACGCGCGACGAGAGCCCGCTCGCCACCCGCGTCCTGGTCGAGGCCGCCATGGCGTTCGTCGACGTGATCCGCGGCGACGAGCGCGAGCGGATCCGCGTCTGCGCGGCGGAGGACTGCGAGGCGGTGCTCGTGGACTTCTCGCGCAACCGCTCGAAGCGCTACTGCGACACGGGCAACTGCGGGAACCGCGCGAACGTGGCCGCATACCGGGCTCGGCGGGCGTCGCAGTGACGGGCGGGGCGGCGTGACGGGCGCGGCGGTGGGCGGCACGCCCTAGCCAGGCTCCCGGGCCGCGTGTAGACTCGCTCGGTCGGCTCTTGACACCGCGCGTTCTCGTGCGGATGGGTTTGTTAGTCAAGTGGGCCGAGTCTCCGACAGTCGTCGTGAGACGAATCACATGTGTGAATCGGCCCCGGTCAACGACTCGCCCGGGTTCTCCCCCTGCTGCCCTGCAGCAGTCCAGCGCACGGACGCCCCACACGACGGGGCTCCTCCGGCGTCGCCTCCTCGCGCACGACCTGAACCCAGGAAGAACTGCCATGCCCAAGAACAAGAAGCCCGCCGGCGGACGTCCGGCCAAGAACTTCGAGCCCAACCGCTTCGGTGCCTCGAGCGGCAAGTCGCAGCTCGGCGGCCGCTCGCGCTTCCCGGGCGCCAAGCCCGGCTCCCGCAGCGAGGGCCACCGCGGCTTCCGCGCCGTCGACGAGAACGCCCCCAAGAAGGCCCGCTGGAACGCCGACGAGCGCGCTGAGCGGGCCACCGAGCGCGCCGATCGCCCCGCCCGCGGGAACGACCGCGACGAGAGGCCCTCGCGCGGATACGACCGCGATGCGCGTCCGGCCCGTTCGAACGACCGCGATGAGCGTCCGGCCCGCGGATACGACCGCGATGCGCGTCCGGCCCGCTCGAACGATCGCGACGACCGTCCGGCGCGCTCCTTCGACCGGGGCGACCGTCCGGCGCGCTCCTTCGACCGGGGCGACCGTCCGGCGCGCTCCTTCGACCGGGGCGACCGTCCGGCGCGCTCCTTCGACCGCGATGCGCGTCCGGCCCGTTCGAACGACCGCGATGACCGTCCGGCCCGTTCGAACGACCGCGACGAGCGTCCGGCCCGTTCCTACGGGCGCGACGAGCGACCGGCGCGTTCCTTCGACCGCGATGCGCGTCCGGCCCGTTCGAACGACCGCGACGAGCGTCCGGCCCGTTCCTACGGGCGCGACGAGCGTCCGGCGCGTTCCTTCGACCGGAGCGACCGTCCGGCGCGTTCCTTCGACCGCGATGCGCGTCCGGCCCGTTCGAACGACCGTGACGACCGTCCGGCCCGTTCCTACGGGCGCGACGACCGGCCCGCCCGCACCGGCGAGCGCGACGAGCGCCCTTCGCGGGGCTACGACCGCAGCGAGCGTCCCGCCCGCTCGTTCGACCGCGGCGACCGCCCGGCCCGCTCCTTCGACCGGGACGCGCGTCCCTCGCGCGGCCACGACCGCGGCGACCGCCCGACCCGCTCGTTCGACCGCGACTCCCGGCCCTCGCGCCGCGACTCCGGCTCGGACTTCTACCCCAGCCGTGACGCCCGTGCGCCGCACCAGGCCGACGACGTCGTGCTCGAGCGCCTCGAGGCGACGGCCACGCTCGCCGTCGACGTCGAGGGCGTCACCTTCGGCGACCTCGGCCTGGGCGGGAACATCGTCCGGATGCTGACCGAGCTCGGAGCGGCCGCGCCGTTCCCGATCCAGGCCGCGACCATCCCCGAGGTGCTCGCCGGCAAGGACGTCCTCGGACGCGGCAAGACCGGCTCCGGCAAGACGATCGCCTTCGGCGCCCCCGTCGTCGAGCGCCTGATGGAGAACAACGGAGCCAAGGGCCGGAAGCCCGGCCGCGCTCCGCGTGCGCTCATCCTCGCGCCGACCCGCGAGCTCGCCATGCAGATCGACCGGACGATCCAGCCGATCGCCCGCTCCGTCGGCCTGTTCACGACGACCATCTACGGCGGCGTCCCCCAGTACAAGCAGGTCGGAGCCCTCCAGCGCGGAGTCGACATCGTCATCGCGACGCCGGGCCGGCTCGAGGACCTCGTCGAGCAGGGCCGCCTCGACCTCTCGAACATCACCATCACCGTGCTCGACGAGGCCGACCACATGTGCGACCTCGGCTTCCTCGAGCCGGTGCAGCGCATCCTCCGCCAGACCGCCGACGGCGGCCAGCGCCTGCTGTTCTCGGCCACGCTCGACAAGGGCGTCGCGACGCTCGTCGACGAGTTCCTTGTCGAGCCGAGCGTCCACGAGGTCGCCGGCGAGGACCAGGCGTCCTCGACCATCGACCACCGCGTGCTCCTGATCGAGCACCGCGACAAGGCCGAGATCATCGAGCAGCTCGCCGCCCGCCAGGGCAAGACGCTGATCTTCGCCCGGACCCGCGCGTTCGCGGAGCAGCTCGCGGAGCAGCTCGACCACGCGGACATCCCCGCGACGAGCCTCCACGGCGACCTCAACCAGTCGCGCCGCACCCGCAACCTCGCGCTGCTCACCAGCGGACGCGTCGACGTGCTGGTCGCGACCGACGTGGCCGCGCGCGGCATCCACGTCGACGACATCGACCTGGTGATCCAGGCCGACGCTCCCGACGAGTACAAGACGTACCTCCACCGCTCCGGCCGCACCGGCCGCGCGGGCAAGACGGGCACGGTCGTGACGCTCATCACGCGCAACCGCCGCCGCCGCATGGAGGAGCTGCTCGACCGGGCCGAGATCGAGGCCGAGATGATCGAGGCCCGCCCCGGCGACAGCGTCCTGCGCGAGATCAGCACGCCGGCCGAGTAGCGCGGCCCGCACGACGAGAGGCGCGGACCCCCGTATCGGGGTCCGCGCCTCTTTCCGTGTGTCCCGAGGGGTCGTCGTGCCGGGGACGAGCAGGCGCTGGGCTTCTCGCCGTTCAGGTCTCGTGGCGGGAGGGTCCCGACCGGGGAGGCCGCCGCTCCGCCCGCATCACCGCCCCCGCGCGCAGGAACGCCGAAGGGCGGACACCTCGCGGTGCCCGCCCTTCGGCGTGATCAACGGCCGGAGCCGCTGAGGGGTATTAGCTGGCCGGGGGGGTCAGCACGGTGTCGATGAGGTAGACGGTCGCGTTGGCGGTCTGGACGCCACCGCAGATGACGGACGCGTCGTTGACCTTCAGGTCGTCGCCGGAACCGGTGACGGTGAGGTTGCCGCCCTGGACGGTGGCGTGGTCGCCGGCGATCGCGTCAGGGGCGATCTGGCCGGGGACGACGTGGTAGGTGAGGATCGAGGACAGCGTGGCGGCGCCCTCGGGGGTCTTGAGGGAGTCGACGGTCGCGGCGTCGAGCTTGGCGAACGCGTCGTCGACGGGGGCGAAGACGGTGAACTCGCCGCTGTTCAGCGTGTCGACGAGGTTGACGTCGGGGTTGAGGCCACCGGAGACCGCAGCGGTCAGGGTGGTCAGCAGCGGGTTGTTCGACGCGGCGGTCGCGACGGGGTCGAGCGACATGCCCTCGACCGAGCCGGCGCCGTCCGGGACCTGCTCGGCGTAGGCGGCACAGCCGGGGCCGACGAGGTTCGCGGCCGGGTCCATGGTCGCCATGGGGGTCGAGGAGGCGGAGGCCGACGAGGTGGCCATCGGGGTCGACATCTCGGTCGCCGCGTCGCTGGCGGCGGTGGTCGAGCCGCTTCCGCTCGAGCAGGCGGTGAGGCCGAGGGCGGCGGTGCCCAGCAGGGCGAATGCGGCGAGGGCGGAACGCTTGGTGGATCGCATGGGATTACTCCTTCGTGAGACGGCCCCCACTCGATGCGGAGGACCTGTTCTGTGTGGACCGTGTCGCGGCCGTTGACAGGTGTTCGGAGCCCTCCCTGCGGGGGTTTGGGTTTCTTTCGGTGATCTAGGTAACGGCTTCGTAACGGCAGGGAACCGGGAGCCGGCGGGGTGCTCCGCCCAGTCGATTACCCTGGAGACGTCGCGCGCACGCGTCGACACGACGAGCAGAGGACGAGCGAGTGCAGACCCGAGGCGCACGAGTGGCACGCGGCATCGCCGCCGCTCTCGCCGCGACCGCCACGGCCGCCGCCTCCCACACGCTCGCGGGCGCCGAGACCCCCGCTCCCGCAGTCCTCGCCCTCGCCGCGGCGTTCGCCGTCGTCGTCTGCGTCCTCCTCTCGGGGCGCCGCCTCTCCCTCCCTCGGCTGACCGCCGCCGTCCTCGTCAGCCAGATCGCCTACCACGGGCTCTTCCTCGTGACGGGCAGCGGAGGCGAGGTGAGCGTGGTCGGCACGACGGGCACCGGCGCGCACTTCCACGACGGATCGACCATCGAGCTGATCGCCGGCGGAGGCGGGCACGCGGCTCATGCTCCGCTGATGCTCGTCGCCCACCTCGCTGCGGCCGCGCTCACGGTCGCGGCACTGCGGCACGGCGAGCGCCTGTTCTGGACTCTCGGAGCCGGCCTGCAGCGCGTCGTCGTCCGGATCGTCACCCGTGCGTCCGCCCCGGTCCTCGCGGGGGCTCCGGGCGTTCCTCCGACGAACGCGGCCGAGCCGCGGTCGCCCCTCACCCTCGACACGGTGCTCTCGATCCTCAGGCACCGCGGCCCGCCGCTGCGCGCCCTGCGCGCCGCCTGACGTCCCTCCCGCGCGGGAGCGGCTCAGGTCGGTGCTCCCGCGCGCACCGCGAATCCGCGCTGCGTCCTGACCTTCCGGCCCACGGCCGGACCTCCCCAAGGACACGACTGTCATGAACCGCTCTTCTTCTGCTGTTTCTTCTTCCTCCCGTCTCCGCCTCGTCGGCAGTGGCGCTCTCGTCGCCGCCGGATCCGTCGCGCTGGCTCTCAGCGCACCGGCCGCGGCCAGCGCTCACGTGACCGCGGCGGCGAGCAGCACGGCCGCCGGCTCGTACACGGTGGTCACGTTCTCGCTCGCCCACGGCTGCGAGGGCTCGCCGACGACGGGACTCACGATCACGATGCCCGACGGCATCAACTCGGTCAGCCCCACGATCAACCCGAACTGGGACGTCGTGAAGAACGAGGTCGCGATCGCCGACCCGGTCACGGACTCCCACGGCAACACCGCCACCCAGCGGGTCTCGGACGTGGTCTACACGGCGAAGACGCCCCTCGCCGACGGCTACCGCGACACGGTCGCCCTCCAGCTGCAGCTCCCCGAGGACGCAGCGGGCTCCACGCTCGAGTTCCCTGTGCTGCAGACCTGCGAGACGGGCAGCACCGCGTGGGACCAGCCGACCGTCGACGGCCAGGACGAGCCCGAGCTGCCCGCACCCACCGTCGCAGTGACCGCCGCGGAAGCGGGATCCGGTCACGGGGGCGGACACGACGACGACGGCGACGGTGACGACGCGGTCGCGACCACCGCCTCCGCGACGACCGCCACGAGCGGCGACGACGTGCTCGCCCGCATCCTCGGAGTCGGCGGGCTCGTCGTCGGTGCGGTCGGCGTGGCCGTCGGGCTCGCCTCCCGCCGCCGCGGACCCCGGGCGTCGGCGTGACCCGTCGCAGGGCCCTGGTCGCCGCCACCGCGATCGGGCTGCTCGGCTCGATCGCGGTGGCGGCGCCCGCCAGCGCGCACAACTACCTCGTCTCGACGACTCCCGCGGCGGACTCGACGGTGACAGAGCAGCCGGGAACGCTGGTGCTGACGACGAACGACGACCTGCTCGTCCTCGGGACGGACGGGACGGCGGCGGCTCTGCGCGTCGTCGGGCCGGACGGGCTGTACTACGGCGACGGCTGCGTCAGCGTCGTCGGGCCGGAGGCGTCGATGCCGCTCGAGCTCGGTGCTGCGGGGGAGTACGAGGTGACCTGGCAGGTCGTGTCGACGGACGGGCACCCCGTCTCGGGTCAGTACGCCTTCGACTGGGCGCCGGCCGACGGCGCTGCGCTCGCCGACGGGTCGGACTCGATCCCGGACTGCAACGGGACCGTCGCGGTCTCGGGAGGCGGAGCCGAGACCGCCGATGAGGCCCGGACGGAGTCGGGATCGGATCCGGCACTTCTCGGCGACGTGCTCTGGATCGGCGGCGCTCTCGCCGCAGTCGCCGCCGCCATCGGGGTGACCCTGCTGGTGCTGCGGCGCCGACCCCGCGATTGAGTCTCGCGAGCTTCCTCGGACCCTCGCCGGTCAGCGCAGGAGGCTCGCGAGAGGCCCCTCGCCGAGACCGGTGAGGACGGCCGCCGCGTCCTCGTAGACGGCGACGGCCCCGGCTTCGCGGAGTTCGTGCTCCGAGGTGCCGCCGGACAGGACTCCCACCGTCGCGAGGCCCGCGCGCTCGGCGGCCAGGACGTCCCAGGTCGCGTCGCCGACCATGACGGCGCGGTCGGCGGAGACCCCCGCTCGGTCCAGCGCGATCGAGATCAGGTCGGGTGCGGGCTTCGCCGTGGAGACGTCCGCTCCGCTCGTGACGGCGTGGACGGACCCGCCGAAGTCGAGGACGTCGAGAAGAGCGTCGAGCTCGTTCTGCGGCGCCGAGGTGGCGAGGACGACGCGGACGCCTCGACCGACGAGCGTCGCGACGAGCTCGCGAGCGCCCGGCAGAGGAACGATGCGGGCCGTCGTCTCGGCGTAGTTCTTCGTGTGCAGCGACTTCACCAGCGCACGCCGCTCCTCCTCCACCTCGTCCTCGAGGAGCATGTCGAGCAGCTCCGACGAGTCGGCGCCGATCGCCCGCTGGATCCGCCAGGCGGGGACGACGAGATCGGCCTGCCAGAAGGCGCGCGACCACGCCTCGACGTGGAGGAAGTTCGTGTCGGCGAGGGTCCCGTCGATGTCGAAGAGGACCGCGGCGGGCGCGACGGGGGTGTCGTTGTCAGCTGTCATCCGCTGAACAGTACGCGCCGGGTGCGGCGCCCCGTACCCCCCTTGACGCAGGCCGTCGACGACGTCAGGAAGCTGTCACGTCCGGAAGCTGCCGCGGCGCCTCAGGTCGCCGTTCCCCCGCCGTTCCGGGCCGGCGGCGGGCTCTCGATGGCAGCAGAGGGCATGCCCGGAAGCTGACGTTGTGGCCCCCTCGAGGGTCGGCGAGTCTCGATCCACAGGCCGACGAGGATCCCTTCCTCTCCGGCACGGACCACCGGAACGAGGGACAGCCCATGTCGAAGACCCGCCAGCTCCTGATCACTGCCGCCGTGGCGGTGGGACTCGCGACCGCCGCCGCCGGACCGGCCTCGGCGGATGCGCTCAGCGCCGCGAGCCTGCAGCAGGTGCAGGACGTGCAGGACACGCAGCACGTGCAGCAGCTCGAGCGGATCGTCGAGCGCGTCGTCCCCGGCGTCGTCCGTCCGCAGATCTGGGACTGGTGAGCCGCAGGCCCCGTCCCTCCGACCCGCGTCCCACCGACACAGAACGAAGGAAGAGCATGAGCATCCTGCAACGACCGGCAGCCGCACCGCAGACGGCCGGCCGCTCCTCGGACGGCGACGTCGTCGTCGTCGAGGGTCTGGTGAAGACGTACGGCGAGTTCCGTGCGGTCGCAGGTCTCGACCTCCGGGTCGGTCGCGGCGAGGTCTTCGGCCTCCTCGGTCCCAACGGCGCCGGCAAGACCACCACGATCGACCTGCTGGTGGGGCTGCGTCGCCCGAGCGCCGGCTCCGTCCGCATCCTGGGTCTCGATCCTGCGGCCGACCGGGCCGCCCTCACCGCCCGCGTCGCCGTGCAGCCGCAGGAGGCGAGCCTCTACGACACTCTGAGCGTCGCCGAGACGCTGCGCCTGTTCGCCTCGCTGCACACCGCACCGCGGCCGGTCGCCGAGATCGCCGAGCGGATCGGCCTGGCCGACCAGGCCGGGGTGCGCGTGAAGCGGCTCTCGGGCGGCCAGCGCCGGCGCCTCCTGCTCGGCGTCGCCCTGATCGGCGATCCTGAGCTGGTGGTGCTGGACGAGCCCTCGGCCGGTCTGGATCCGGCGGCGCGTCAGAGTCTCTGGAGCCTGATCGCCTCGCTCCGCGAGCGGGGCACCACGGTCGTCGTCACCACGCACCACATGGACGAGGCGAGCGTGCTCTGCGACCGCGTCGCGATCGTCGTCGACGGCGCGATCGTCGCCGTCGGCGCCCCCGAGGAGCTGGTGCGCCAGCGCTCCGCGCATCGCCGGGTGTCGTTCACGCTCCCGCTCGAGGCCGCTCCGGACGCGCTGCTGGCTCATCCGGGGGTCGTCTCGCTCGAGACCTCGCCCGGCGCCGACGAGCAGCGCGTGGAGGTCGTGACCAGCGACTCCGACGATCTGATCGCCCACCTGACCACCGCCGGCTGGCGGCCCCGCGACCTGACCGTCGCGACCCGGACACTCGAGGACGTGTTCCTCGCACTCGCCGAGACGAGCGATTACGAGTCCCGCTCCCGCGGGACGAAGCGGAAGGGACGGAAGAACCGATGACCGCCACTCTCGAGGCCCCGCCGCGCTCCGCGCTGGCCGAGCTGAGCCTGACCAACGCGCGCGAGCTGCTCCGCGACGGGAAGACGATGTTCTTCCTCCTGTTCTTCCCGCTGTTCTTCCTGGGGCTGTTCTGGTTCCTGGCGAACACGATCGATGCGGAGTCGCCCCGGCCCGTGGTGACGGTGGCGGAGTCGTCCGGCAGCGCCGCGCTCGTCGACCGGCTCGAGGCCGACGGCTTCACCGCGACCGAGGCGGCTCCGGGCACGACCGCCCCGGGGTCGACGGCGATCGTCACCGTGCAGGAGGGTGGCGCGACCGTGCTGCTCGACGCGCAGGAGAAGCCGCAGTGGCGCGGCCTGGTCGACAGCGTCGCCGCCGAGGGGATCGCGCGGACGAGCATCTCGGCGGGCTACAGCGACGGCACGGCGGTCTTCGATCCGCTGCGCAACAGCCTCGCCTCGATCGTGATGGTCTCGTTCCTCACCCTGGCTCTGCTCGGCACCGCCGTGCCCGTCGTGGGTCTGCGCGGCAAGGGGACTCTGCGCCTGCTCGGCACCACTCCGCTGCGGCGCTCGACGTTCATCCTGTCGCAGTCGCCGGCCCGGTTCCTGCTCGGAGTGGCGCAGCTGGCTCTCGTGATCGCGGTCACCGCGGTGCTGGGCTACCTCAGCCCGGCCGCCGTGCCCCGGCTGATCGTGACGGCCCTGATCGGCCTGACCATGCTCTTCGCGATCGGCTACCTGATCGGCTCGCGGGCCTCGAACTCGGAGGCGACCACCACCGTGGTCTCGCTGCTGATCCCCGTGGCGCTGATGCTCTCCGGGTCCGTCATCCCGCTCAGCGTGTTCCCTCCCGAGGTCCAGGCGGTCGTCTCCTGGCTGCCGACGACGGTGCTCGCGAACGCCCTCTCGGTCGATCTGGTCGGAGCGGTGGACGCCGTGGACATCGGGGTCGCCTGGGGCGTCATGGCCGCGGTCGCGGCGCTCGCCGCAGGACTGGCGACCGTGCTCTTCCGCTGGGACCAGGGGGAGAAGCGATGACCGGCGCGCAGCACGACCTCGGCCGTCTCGCCGATCTCGACCGCCTCGTCGGCCCGCTCGGAGTCGTCCACGGAGTCGACCGGCTGCCCAACCAGCCCGGTGAACCCGGCTTCCCGATCTACGTCGCGCAGATCGGCGACCTCTCGCCCGTCTCGCCGAACGTCCGGGAATCGACCCGCGGAGGGTCCACTCGCGGCGGGATCGACGGCGCCGGCGGCGCCCTCGACCCCGAGAAGGCCTCCCGCCTCTGCCTCGCTGAGGCGATCGAGCGCTACGCGTCGTGCTTCGTCCCCGAGGACCAGCTGATCTGGGCCGCATCGGACGAGCTCGGCGACGAGGGCATCGACCTGCGCCGCTTCCCGCAGTGCTCGGAGGCGGAACTCGCCCACCCGCGCTCGATCCACGCCCCGGTCGACACGACCGCGCCCCTCCGCTGGACGCGCGGCTGGTCGCTGACCCGTTCGCGGCCCGTGTACGTGCCGGCCGTCTCCACCTGGCTGCACATCCCGGCCCGGACGCCGACCGAGCGCTTCACGATGCCGATCTCGACCGGATGCGCGACCCACACGTCGCTCGCTCAGGCCGTGATCAACGGGCTCAGCGAGGTCATCGAGCGCGACTCGATCGCCCTCACCTGGCTGCAGCGGATCCCATGGCCGCAGCTCGACATCGACGTCGACGACGAGCGCCTCGCACCGTTCCTCGAGCGCTACCGCACCAGTCACGTGCAGACCCGCTTCTACGACGCGACGACCGACGTCGGCGTGCCGACCTTCTACTCCGTCGACGTCACCCCCGAGAACGAGGTGCTCGGCCAGCTCGTGATGTGCAACACCTCCCTCGACCCGGTCGACTCGGTCGCCAAGATGCTCCGGGAGTCCGCGTCGTCGCGCATCGCCATGCAGGCCTCGCGCGGCCGGCCCGACGACGTCGCCGACTTCACATCGGTGTTCCACGGAGCCAGCTACATGGGTGAGCCGCAGCGGATCCGCGACTACGACTTCCTGCTCACCTCGACTGCGACGCGCCGGCTGTCCGAGATCCCGTCGCAGCTCCGCGGCGACCCCGAGACCGAGCTGCACGGCATGGTCGAGCGTCTCGACGCCATCGGCGCCGAGGTGGTCGTGGTCGAGATCACGACCGAGGAGGCGCGGGCAGCCGGCTTCCGCGTGGTCCGGGTGATCGTGCCCGAGCTGATGCCGCTCTCGTTCGTGCACACCGGCCGCTACCTCGCCCACCCCCGCCTCTACGAGGCCCCCGTCGCGATGGGATATCCCGCCGCCGACGAGGCCGGCCTCAATCCGCTCCCGCAGCCGTTCGCCTGACCCGGGCCGGCAGATCAAGGACGACATCATGAGAGTTCACCTCCTCGCCTCGGGCGATGCGGCCCAGGCCGTCGCGGACCGCCTCACTGCGGTGCTGCACGCCGCGGGCGACGTCACCGCGACCGACCGGGTCACCGCCGACCGCGGCCTCGACCCCTCCTACTGGCCGCACCCCGATCTGCGGATCGCTCTCGCCTGGCGCGAGTCGGCAGCGCTCTTCGAGGCCGTCGACCGCTCCTCCGTCGAGACGGGTGTGCCCACCACCCAGGCCGTCCTCGTCCACCCCCGGCTCCGGGTCGGCCCGACCCTCGTGCCGGGCGGCTCGGGCGGCCCGTCCGACACGATCGGCGGCTGCCAGCGCTGCCTCGAGCGGCGCCAGCGGCAGCACGACGGCGGTCTCGAACGTGCGGAGGCGCTGTGGCGCCGCTACGCCGACGATCCGTCCGCGGGCCCCGTCGGGCACCTTCCGCAGCACGTCTCGGTCGCCGTCGCTCTGCTCGCCGGCATCGCGACCGCCGTGCGGGAGGGGCGCGTCGCCGAGGAGCGCAACGTCGTCCGCACGGTGCACCTGCTGAACGGCACCACCCACCGCACCGAGCTGATCCCTGTGCACGGCTGCGAGCGCTGCGGAGTGCCCCGGCCCGACTCCACCTGGTCGGCGCTGGCGACCGAGCTCGCCGCCCTCGGCGCGACCGACCGGAGGAGTGTCCACCATGTCTGAATCCGGAGTGCTCGGGGCCGAGGCGATGGGTGTCGCCGCGCTGACCGATCCGCAGTTCCGCCTCCCGCGGCGCCCGCGGCTGGCCCCCGGCCTGGTCGTCGTCCCCGGCGACGACGGCGTGCTCGTCGAGGGAGGGCCGACCCGGCAGCTGCTCGGCGGCCGTGCGGCCGGCGCCGTGCTCGGCGCTCTGCTGCCGCTGCTCGACGGCTCCCGCTCGATCGAGGAGCTCGCCGCGGAGACCGGGCGGGCGCTGCGGGCGACCCACTCGGCCGTCGCTCTGCTCTACGCCAGCGGACTGCTCGAGGACGCCCAGGGCGCCCCCGACGTCACCGGCGCGGACCCCGCCGCACTGGCCTTCTACTCCCGCTCGATCGATTCGACCCGGGTGAACGCCTCCGGCGCCGAGGCCGTGCAGCGGCTGCGGACCAGCCGGGTGCTCGTCGCAGCCGGACCGACCGCGTCCGGACTCGCCGAGGAGCTGACCGCGGAGCTGCGACTCACCGAGATCGGCGAGGTCCGACTCGCCGAGCCGGGCACCGCCTCCGTCGATGGTCGGAGTCTGCTGATCCTCGTCGGCGACTCCGCACCGCTGCGCAGGGACGCCGAGCGCGCCGCCGCCGCCGGCGTGGGCGTGCTGCCGGTCCGGCTGCGCGGGCGCCGGCTGTACTACGGGCCCTACGTCGATCCCTCCTACACCGCACGGTTCGACGACATCGCCGACCAGATCGCGGGGGAGACCCACGACGACCCGAGCGCCCTGGACCACCCGCTGGCCGCCGCTCTCGTCGCCGCTGACGTCGCCGCCCTGCTCTCGCGGGTCGGGACGCCGCTGTCGCAGCAGTCTCTCGTGCGGCTCGACCTCGAGACCCTGGTGCAGGACCGACTGGTGGCGGTGCCGTCGACACCCGACGGGATCCCGCTCGCCTACGCCTTCGAGGCGTCGACTGCGTTCCCGCCGCGCGCCCTCGCCTCGCCGAAGGACCACCAGGTCCACTACAAGCAGTCGAACATCGTGCTGCAGCGCGACTCCAAGCGCTGGCCGAGCGCGCGCACCGTGGCGCTGGCCGAGCGCGAGACCGAAGGGTCCGCGTTGACCGCCGGCGTCCTCGCCGACCTCGTGATCCGCACCGCGGGCAACCGCGAGAGCGGCACCCCGCGAGAGGGCAAGGTGCACCGCTGGGCCGCCTCCGGGGGCAACCTCGGCTCCGTGCAGGCCGCAGTGCTCGCCCGGAGAGTGGCGGGGCTGCCGGCGGGCGTCTACGGCTACCAGCGCGGGGACGACACCTGGGCCGAACTGCCCTGGGCCGACCCCGAGGCCCGCATCGCCGGAGCCGATCCCGACGCCGACGCCGTGCTGGTGCTCACCGGTGCGCTCGGCCGGGTGGCGTCGAAGTACGCCGCCTTCGCCTGGCGCATCGTCCACCTCGATGCGGGGGTCGCTGTGACCCACGCACGACTCCTGGCGGCGCAGCACGGACTGCGTGCCGACGCAGCTCCGGCCTGGGACGACGCCGCGATCGGCCGCCTCCTCGGCATCGACCTCGACGCCGAGCCGGTGACGGCCGTCGTGTCGCTGCACGCCGCCGCCGCATCCACCACGACCGGAGGTACCGCGCGATGACCACGATCCCGACGCCGATGAGGGGGCTCCGCGCCCAGCACGAGCTGATCGGCGAGCTGCAGCAGAGCGTGCGGCTCTCGCCCGCCGCCCTCGCCACCCGCCCGTCGCCTGCGGCCCCCCGCCGCCCGCGAGTGCAGGGGGTGCGGCCGACCGGCCTGCCGACCGTTCCCGTCAGACGGGACGCGACCCCGCGCCTCC
This sequence comes from Rathayibacter sp. AY1B5, assembly GCF_002932795.1. Lineage (NCBI taxonomy): Bacteria > Bacillati > Actinomycetota > Actinomycetes > Micrococcales > Microbacteriaceae > Rathayibacter > Rathayibacter sp. AY1B5. The sequence continues at coordinate 20,783 of NZ_PSWM01000031.1, read as the reverse complement.
ACAGCCTCGACGAGGTGCTCGAGCGCCGCGAGTCGGTGCGGTTCTACCGCGAGCAGTGGGTCGATGCCGAGGCCGTCGCGCAGATCGTGCGGGCGGGGCACCTGGCCGATGCGTCCACGTGGCCGGGCGAGGCGGAGGCGGGACTCGGCATCGAGCTGCTCGTCGCCGCGCGGCGCATGACCGGCTCGTCACCCGCGATCCTCCGGCTCGAGGGCGACGAGTTCGTGCCGCTCGCCGAGCTCGACGAGGAGAGCGCCGACGACCTGGTGCTGCAGATCGAGTACGCCTGGTCGCCCGTCATCCTCATCGCGATCGCGCCGCTCGCCGATGCGCTCGAGCGCTGGGGCGACCACGGCGAGCGCTTCGTCAATACGCGCGCCGCCGCGGCCGTCACGGCGGCGCTGCACGAGGCCGCGGGACTCGGACTCGCGGGCAGCCCCTTCGCGGGCTTCCTCACCTCTGGACTTCGTCGACTCCTCGATGTCGACGGCTACGCGAACGCCCAGCTGTTCGCCGCCTCCCTCGGCCATCCGGCCGTGGAGGGCGACATCGTCACCACCACCACCACCACCGGAAGGACCGCATCATGACCGCACTCCCCGCCTCCTCGTCCTCGGACGACGACCTGTTCTCGGTCGACATCGAGGCCCTCGATGTCGCCGAGCTGCCGGGCGACGCCGCCCTGGCGTCGCTGAGCTCGGGCTCGACGGTCGGCTCGGCCTCGTGCCCCGCCTCGTCGGCCTCGACCCTCGGCACCGTCGGCTGCTTCGGCTGAGCCGCGCCGGCACTCCTCCTCACTCACTCCTCCCACGACGAAAGGACCACTCCCATGGACGACCTCACCTCACAGGACCTCGACGGCGACTTCGGCGTCGACGAGCTCGACGCTCAGACCGCTCTGGGCACCTGGGGCTCCGCCGGCACGTTCAGCTCGGCCTCCTGCCCGGCCTCGACGGCGAGCTCGGGCGGATCCGCCTCCTCGTTCGGCTGATCGCCGACATCCGCACCACCCACCGCATCACCCTTCGAAAGGACACACCATGACTCAGAACGCCAGCGAGAACCAGGACCTCTTCGCCGACGACCTCCTCGCGCACGACCTCTCCGTCGAGGAGCTCGACAACCAGGTGGCAGCCGGTTTCACCACCGCGGGCTCGTTCGCGACCGGCGGCTCGGCGTCCTGCCCGGCCTCCTCGGCCTCGACCGGCAGCTCCTTCTCGAGCGCCGGCGACTGACCCGTCGTGCCGCCCGCTCCACCGCGGGCGGCACGACCACCCTCTCCACCCTCCCCTCAGCATCCGTTCGAAACGAGGAACAGCGTGAGCACCACGACCACTGTCCGCGGCACCGCCTCCGCACTGGAGGACGCGCCCGTGGACTGGTTCCGCGACAGCCGCCCGCGCCTGCGCGCCGACGCGGAGCTTCTCGCCGGCCTCGACGACAAGCCCCTCCTGCACATCGGGGCGTCGGGCCGCTACATCGCGATCGGCCGCGAGGTCGTCCCCCTCCTGCCGCTGTTCGACGGCAGTGCCGCCGGATCCGAACTCGTCGAGCGGATCCGCGGCGAGCGCGACGCGGACCAGGTCGCCGATCGCCTCGCCCGCCTCGCCCACGGCCTGCGCCAGGCCGGCGCCCTCGACGAGCCGCCTGCGCGCGTCGGAGGCCGCCGCGGCATCGCTCGGTTCATGCGCCGCGAGCACCTGCTGCGCCTGCCGCTGACGCGCAGCGTCGACCGAGCGCTCGAACCGCTGATCGCACCGCTGCGCTCCGTGCCGGGGTCGCAGCTGGTCGCCCTGTGGGTGGCCCTCGCCGCGCTCGGCGCCGTGCTCGGCGTCCTCGCCCTGGCGACCGCCGGCGCCGACTGGCGCCCACCCGCCCACCTCTGGCTCGTCTATCCGCTGCTGTTCGCGCAGATCGCCGCGCACGAGCTCTCGCACGCGCTGGTCTGCCAGTACCTGCGCGTTCCCGTCCGCGAGGCGGGGATCGGGCTGATGCTCTACGTCATGCCGGTGGGATACGTCGATCGCACCGACGCCTACCGCGTCCCGGACCGGCGGTCCCGGGCCTTCCTCTCGCTCGCAGGCCCGGTCAACGACCAGCTCTGGTTCGGAGTCGCGGCCGCCGTCGCGCTGACCGCGCCCGGCGAGGTCGGCGATCTCGCGTTCGTGCTGCTGGTCTTCCAGGCGTTCCTCACCGTCATGAACCTGAACCCGGTCACCCCGTCCGACGGGTACCACGCCGTCTCGGCGCTCGCCGGAGAGGTGAACGTCCGCGGCCAGGCCCTCTCCTTCCTCACCCACCGGCTCCTGCGCCTCCCGCTGCCGCAGGGAGTCGCCGCGCTGTCCGCCCGCCGCCACCGATTCTTCGTCGGCTACGCCCTCGCCTGCCTCGCTTTCCTCGTGCTTCTGGTCGCGGGGGTCGCCCGCACCGTCATCGGACTCGTGGAGGTCCTCTCATGAGCATCACCGTCCCCGCCCCGCGCACGCCCGTCCAGCGCCTCCGTCTCGATCGGGTCGCAGGCCTCGACGCCGAGCGGCTGCCCCAGGCGCCCGAGGGCGCCGACGAGCTCGCCGCCCGCCTCGACGACCTCGAGGCGCGGCTCCCGGTTCTGGGCGTGGCGGCCAGCGGCGCTCTGCACCGCCTCGTCCCGCTCCTCGACGACGACCGGACCCTCCGCCGCGCCGTGCTGGCCCTGCGCCGCTGCACCCGCTCGGCGACTCCGGCGGCCCTCGACCCCGCCCTGCTCGCCGCGATCGGGATCGCGCTGGCGGGGCGTCCCTCCGACGCGGAGGCGGTCACCGCCTGGGCGGAGGCGGCCGGCCTGCGCGCCGTGCTCGGCGATCGCCATCGCGACGCCGTCGACCGAGGGACCGCGAGAGCCACAGCCGCGCTCACGGCCCTGCGCGACGACCCCCAGGTGATCGGCGCCATCGCCGACGCCAGCCCGGACTTCGCCGCCGCTCCCGGCCGCGCCGCCCTCGATCCCGGACGCCACGCCGCCAGGAGCCTGCTCTCGTACGCCACCCGCGCCGCCTGCAAGACCAGCCCGTTCGGCACGCTCACCACGGTCGCGCTCGCCGACGCGCCCGCACCCTCCGCCCCGGCCGCCGCGGTCACCCACGCCTACGCCGCGGCCTGGCTCGACGTGCTCGCCCGCGACGAGACCGCCGTCGCCGCCCTCGAGATCGAGCCGCTGCCCACCGGCGGTCTCGACCCGGTGCGCGAGCCCGTCGCCGTCGCGGAGCTGCTCGAGACCCCCGACTTCGTCTGGCGCAGCACCCTGCGGGTGGCCCTCCGCGAGACCGGCGCAGTGCTCGAGGCGCTGCAGCGCGGCGGACGCAGACCGCTCGGACGCCTCCTCGACGAGCTCGGAGGGAGCGATCCGTTCGCCGCCTACCTCCGCATGTTCGACGCGGGGCTCCTGCGCGTCGTCGCGCCCTGGGGCTACGCCGAGCGCCACCCCCTCGACGTGCTCGCCGCGCGGCTGGACGCTTCGATCCCCGAGCATCCCGCCGGAGCCCTGCTCGCCGAGCTCGCCGCCGACGCGCGCGCCGTCACCGCCCTGACCGGGGTCGAGCGCGGCCGCCGTCGAGCGGCGCTGCGCGACCGGGCCGAGCGTGCTCTCGCCGATCGCGGCGTGAGCGCGGGGCGCCGCCGCTTCGAGGTCTACGTCGACGCGGCTCCGTCGGTCGCCGTCGCCGGCCCCGCGCCCGATCTCGAGGACGAGTTCGAGCGCTTCGCCGGCTCCGTGGCCCGCCGCACGACCCGCTCGCCCGCGTACCGGGCGCTCGTCGCCGCGGTCGTCGAGCGCTGCGGAGTCGGCGGCACGATCGAGGACCCGTGGCGCTGGCTGCTCGCCGCGAGCGCCGATGAGGCGCTCCGCGCGGCGCTCGCGGGACCGGGAGCCGACGCGTCGGGGATCGAGGTGCCGGAGCCTCCGCTCGGCCGGTCGATGCCGACCGCCACCGCCGCCGTCGCCGTGCAGGTCGTGCACGGGAGCACGCCGCTGCTCGTGGTCAACCAGCTCCTCGGGGGCCAGGGGGGACTCGTCAGCCGTCTCGGCGCGCTGCACGCCGGTCTCCGACCCCTGCTCGCCGATCGCGCCCGCCGTCTCGCGCGGGGCGGGCTCGCCGTCGAGTTCGTGCCCTCGTGGGAGGTCAACGGCATGCAGTCCGCTGCCGCGGGCACGCTGCCGCGGTTGTCGCTGCCGGTCGAGGCTCCGGTGACGGAGGAGCGTGCCGCCGCGGTCGAGTTCGCGGGGCTCCGCCTGCACCACGATCCGGCCACCGAGTCGATCGAGCTGCTGACCGCCGACGGCACGCCCGTCGTGCCCTTCTACCTCGGACTGGTGCCGTCGCACCTGCTCAGCGGGCCGGAGCGGATCCTCGCCCTCCTCGCCGACCCGTGGCGGCTGCCGCGCCTCGGATCGCCCGCGTTCGCGGTCCTCGCCGACGCCGGCCGGGTCGTGTCGCGCCCACGGCGCACCACCGGGAGGATCGTCACCCGTCGCGCGCTCTGGACCGTGCCCGCCTCCCAGCTCCCCGCCGGTCTGCCGGCCGGCGGTCCGCCGTCCGGATCCGGCGGCGATGTCGAGCTGCTCCGCTCGGTCGGACGCTGGCGGCGCGAGCACGGACTGCCGCCGCTGGTGTTCGCACGCCTCGTCAGGGCGCGCATCGCGCTGGATCCGGTGGGCCGCAAGCCCGTCGCGATCGATCTGCGCAGCCCGCACTCGCTCCGGCTGCTCGAGACGATGCTCGCCGAGGCCCATCGACGCGACGACCTGCGCGGCGTCGAATTCACGGAGGCGCTGCCCGCTCCCTCGGAGTACGCGCGCGCCTCCGACGGCTCCCTCCGCGCCGTCGAGCACGTCGTGCTGCTCGGGGGTGAGGACCGGTGATGCTCCTCGGGGCCGCGTCACGGCCGGTCGAGCTCGCCGACGCCCCGCAGTGGTGGTACGCGTGCCTGTACACCGGAGGAGTGGACGCGACCGACGATGTGGTCGCGGGGCTCCTGCCGCCCGTGCTCGCCGAGGTGCGGGCGCTCGGCGCGAGCCGCTGGTTCTTCCTCCGCTACGTCGATCGCAGGGGGCCGCACCTGCGCCTGCGCGTCTTCGGACCGGGGGCGAGCCTCGACCGCCTCGTGCGCAGCGTCGACGACCTCGGCGCGCACCTCGAACTGATCACGACCGCGCCCCGAGCGCGGCCGATCGAGCTCGTGCCCGGAGCGGGCGCCGCCCTCCTCGCGGGTGCCGGCGACGCGGTCGGGGTGCGGCCCGCGGTCTACGAGCCCGAGATCGACAAGTACGGCGGTCTCGACGGCGTCGAGCTGGCGGAGCGGCTGTTCGAGTTCTCGTCGGAGCTCGCGCTCTGGGGCGTCTCGGAGCACGAGAAGGGCGGCGCACGCGATGCGCTCGCGGCGCTCCTGCTCGCCGATGCGGCCGGTGCGCTCCTGCACGGCGCCCGCGCGGGTCGATGGCCCGCGCGACGGGCCGTCTCCTGGTCGCGCTTCTGGCACATCCACTCGCGATGGTGGACGGGGGCCGTCCTCGGCGACGAGACGCTGCGCGTCGCTCTGGAGGCGCAGGCCGCCGGGCACCGGGACGCGGTCGGCGAGCGCCTGCGGCGCACGGCGGCCCTGCCCGGGGTGCAGGCGTGGCGCCGCCGCTGGTTCCGCGCGATCGACGACCACCTCGCCGCGGCGGGGAGGATGGAGGTGCCGCGCACCCCGCAGCACCTCGTGTTCCACCAGAACCACATGCTGATGAACCGGCTCGGGTACCTCCCGCGCGAGGAGGCCCTGCTCGGGATCCACGCGCGGGACTGGACGGCCCTGTCGTCCACAGATCCTCGACCGTCAACGAAAGGACAGAACCGATGAGCAATTCGGCCACCACCCGCACCCCCGTCGCCGCTCGCACGACCGCCGCTGCGGCCGTCGGAGCCCTCGCCTGGATCGCGCTCGGCGCATCCCTGCTCGGCGGCCTCGAGGTGATCGGAGTGACGATCGCCCTGGTCCTCGTCGCCGTCGCCGCGACCGCGCTCGCGATCGTCGGCACTGTCCGCGCCCGGCCGGCAGCCGGTCGCGGGCCTCTCGTCGTCGCGCTGACGGCACCCATGATCGCCCTCGCCGCGATGACACCGCTGTTCCGGCTCGGCGGCGCGCTCGTCTTCGGCGTCGTCTCGTTCGTCTTCGCGGCCGAGCTGGCGGTGCTGGCCGTCGTGTCGCTCCGGCGAGGGCGCCGTGCCTGACCGGGAGGAGGCCGCCGCGGGCGCCCCGGCCGACCCGGAGCGGTCCGACCCGGAGCCGGCCGACCAGGAGCGGTCCGGCTCGGAGCCGCGCCCTTCGGAGCCGTGCCACTCGGAGGAGCCGGCGCCGCGCCGTCCGGCGCACGCGCTGCCCGTCGAACGTGCGTGGGCCGACGGCCTGTGGCCGTCATGACCGGCTCGCCGAGCTCCCACCCCGGATCGGTGAGTAGGATCGGCGGGTCCGTCCGGGGGGAGTAGTCGAGTGCTGAGCGAGCATGCCGTCGAGCTGTATCTGTACGTGTGCGCGCGCTCCGAATGGACGATCGACGGCGCGTCGATGGATCTCGGCGTGCGGGTCCGCGAGCTCGTCGAGGCACGGGACGAACTCGTCGCGCGGCGGCTCCTCACCCCGCTGCACGAGGGAGGCGAGGCGCTGGCCGCGACCGCGCCCGATGTCGCGCTCGCCGGCCTGGTCGACGAGGACGAGCGCCGCATCCACGATCTGCGGGCCGCCGTGACGAAGCAGCGCAGTGAGCTGATGGCCCTGCTGCCCGCGTACCGCGAGGCCCGTGACACCGTGGCGAGCGTCTCGCAGGTCGAGGTGGTCGAGGACCCGGTGACGGTCATGCGCCTGCTGATCGACGTCGGTCGGCGCGTGTCCCGCGAGGTGCTCATCGTCCAGCCGGGAAGCGGAGCGAGTGTCGAGCGGCACGAGGAGAGCAACGAGAAGGACCGGGCACTCCTCGCGCAGGGCGTCTCGCGTCGCACGATGTACCACGATCGCCGCCGCGACCACCTGCCGACTCAGCGCACCGTCGCCGAGTTGGAGCCCCTGGGAGCGCAGTTCCGCACGCTGCCGCTCGTGCCGTTCCGCCTCCTGGTCTTCGACCGCACCCTCGCCCTCGTCTCCCGCCAGCGGGACGAGGACGACCGCGCCGCACTCGTCATCCGCTCTCCTGATGTGATCTCGGCCTTCGTGCACGTGTTCGACGCGGCGTGGGAGTTCGCCGCGCCGTTCCGCGCGGAGGCCCCTCCGGCGGGCGACGCGGGGCTGTCGGCCGTCCAGTCCGCGATCCTCTCCGGACTCACCGCGGGACTCACCGACGAGGTCATCGCCAGCCGGCTCGACATCAGTGTGCGCACCTGTCGTCGCCACATCGCCGGCCTGTTCGAGCTGCTCGGCGCCGACAGCCGCTTCCAGGCGGGGGTGCTCGCCGTCCAGCGCGGCTGGCTGCCTCCCCGCACCGTCACCGCTCCGAGGACGAGCGCTCTCCGCCTGCCCTGAACGGCGCCGCCGGAGCAGCGTCGCGACCCGCAGCGGGGCGGCTCTCACACCCGCCGCGGCACGGTGAACACCGTCTCCACTCCCGGCGAGTACAGCACCGAGTCCGGCGCGCGCGACGCCAGCCCGGGGAAGCCCGCGGCGTCGAGCAGTCCGTCGTCGAGCGCCAGAAGCGCCGCGCGGCGCAGCGGCCACGGCCGGTGCAGGTTGCGGCCGTACCAGGTGGAGCCCAGGTGACGCTCGTGGTAGGCCCAGCGTGCGGTGAGGAACGAGGCGAGCGGGTCCTCGCCGACGGCCTCGCCCGGGCGGACGACGATCCGGGAGCGGGCGGCCGAGTCCGCGTGCCGGATCGTGTCGTAGATCACCGCGCCGTGGCGGTGCTCGATGCTCATCCGAGCCCAGCGGTAGGGGAGCCCGAACACCGCCTGCGCGGTGAGCACGGGAAGGAGGTGCGAGGCGTCGAGCGACACGAACACGACTCCGCGTCGTCCCTGCTCGTCGACGGAGTAGAGCCGGACGTTCACCTCGGGGAAGGTGCCGAGCCAGGGCACCCGCGGGCCGCCGAGGAAGGCCGTCCGCGAGAGCCGGAACGGGATCAGGCCCACCCAGGAGGAGCCGTCGTGCTCGTCCGGCCTCGTCCCGGCCGGAAGGTGGGGCGCCACCAGGGCGGGGTCGACGCGCCAGTGCAGGAACGTCGCCTCGGTCCAGCGTTGCTTCAGGATGCGCGGCCCGCCGAGCGCGGGCGCGGAACGGGTGACGGGTTCGACGGAGCTCACGCGCCCATCGTGCTCCGATGTGCTGCGAGCTCGCCCGTCCAGGCGCGCTCAGCGGCGCGCGGCGAGGGCCTTCAGCGTCTCCAGCACCAGGGCCACCGGTGCGGAGGAGGCGGCGGAGTTCCGCACGACGGCCTCGAGGGAGCGGACGGGCCGGGGGCGGACGACGGGCACGGCGCGGACGCCGTCGGGCAGGCGGTGGGCCGCGAGCTCCGGCAGGACCGTCACTCCCATTCCCGCGGCGACGAACGCGGCGGCGGTGATGTGGTCGTTCGCCTGGACGTGGAAGGGCGGCGCGAATCCGGCGGCGGCGCAGGCCTCCACGACGTTCCGGCGGCACCAGCCGGTGGGCAGGTCGTTGTCGACCCAGCGCTCGGTAGCGAGCTCGGCGAGGTCGATCTCGCTCCGGGAGGCGAGCGGATGTCCGTCGGGCAGGACGACGAGGTACGGGTCGTCGAGGAGGTGGTGCGCCGTGAACCCGGGAGCGGTCGGCTCGGAGGAGGCGACCAGGAGCTGCACGTCGGGGCGCGCCCCGAGGTCGTCGTCGAGCTCCTCACCCAGGCGCAGGTCGAGGGCGAGGCCGGGGAACGCAGCGGTCAGCCGGCGGGCGACCTCCGGCATCCAGGCGCTGCCGACGGAGGCGAAGTACGTCACCGAGAGGCGGCCGGAGCGGCCCTCGCGCAGCTCCTCCACCACGGCCTCCGCCTCGGCGAGGCGCTCGAGGACGCGGTCCGCCTGGGCGGCGAGGGCGCGTCCGGCGGGAGTCGGGCGGACGCCGCGCCCCACCCGCTCCAGCAGGGTCAGTCCGGTCTCGCGCTGCAGAGCGGTGAGGTGCTGGCTGACGGCGGAGGGCGTGTAGCCGAGGCCGGAGGCGGCTCCCGCGATCGAGCCGGAGGCGACGACGGAGCGGAGGATGCGGAGCCGGTGCACGTCGAGCATGGGACGACCGTACAGTCCCGCTGAATGATCCGACAGTGAACGGAACTGGTGCTGAATCGCCGGCAGCGCCACGATGGCCTCATGACCGCCGTCTCCTCCTCCGCCCCGCCCTCCACGAGGGACGCCCTCCTGCTGTGGGGCGCGATCGCGGTCACCGTCCTGCTCTGGGCGTCGGCCTTCGTCGGCATCCGCGCCACGACGGAGGACTTCGGCCCGGGCGCGCTGACCCTCGGCCGCATCGTGGTCGGGTCGCTCGCGCTCACGGTCGTGCGTGTCGTCCTCACCGCCCGGAGGCGCCGCTCGGAGGCGGCTCCCGACCCGCGCGCGGCGGTCCCGCGCGGGCGCCTCCTCCTGCTCGTGCTGGGCTGGGGAGTCGCCTGGTTCGGGGTCTACAACCTGGCGCTCAACGCGGCGGAGCGGCACGTCGACGCGGGGACGGCGGCGCTGCTGGTCAACATCGCGCCGATGATCACCGCCGTGCTCGCCGGGCTGCTGCTGGGGGAGGGGTTCCCCCGCCGCCTCCTCGCGGGGATGCTCGTGGCGCTGACCGGCGTCGCGGTGATCGCGTTCTCCACCTCCACCGGGCAGTTCGACGTGATCGGTGTCGCCCTCGGCCTGGTCGCCGCCGTCGTCTACGGCAGCGCGGCGACCCTCCAGAAGCGCCTGCTGGGCCGGATCGACGCGCCGACGATGACCTGGCTCGGCTGCCTCGCCGGCACGGTCGCGTGCCTGCCCTTCGCCCCGGAGCTCGTCGAGGCGCTCGCCGCCGCTCCGCTCTCCTCGATCCTGGCCGTGGTCTACCTCGGGATCTTCCCGACGGCCGTCGCCTTCACGACGTGGGGATACGTCCTCGCGCGCTCCAGCGCGGGCCGCACCGCGGCGTCCACCTACGCGGTGCCCGCGGTGGTCGTGCTGCTGTCCTGGCTCGTCCTCGGCGAGACCCCGCCGCTCGCCGCGCTGCTCGGAGGCGCGCTCGCCCTGGCCGGAGTCGCGGTGGCGACGCTGCGGAGGCGTCCGAAGGCGGTCTGACCGGCGGCCGACGCTCCTCCACAGCCGCCCTCTCGCGTCGAGTCCTCGGACGAGGCGGCTCGCGGGGATCCCGCGGGAGGGCCCGGGATATGCTGGGCGGACGTTCATCCCAGTCGGCGCCGAGCGCCAGGAACGGTGAGGATCCCGATGACCGAGGCCCTGCAGCCGCCCGTCCAGAACGCCCTCTCGCTCACGCCGCCGGAGCCGGTGGCGGCGGTGCCGACCACCTCGGCGCCGTCGATCGCTCCGAAGGTGCCGGAGGCCGCTCTGCCCGGCCTCGAGGCGAAGGTCGACGGCTACCTGGACACGCTCCTGGCGACGGAGGCGCGCAGCCCCGAGTTCGCGACCCGGGCCAACGACATCCGCACGATGGGCGACGCCGACATCCGCTCGGCCGCCGACTCGTCGAACCGGCTGCTGAGCACGCCGGTGCGCGCTCTGAAGGAGGGCGGGCTCGCCGAGGGCTCGACCATCGGCAGGACGCTGCTCGAGCTGCGGCGCACGGTGGAGGACCTGGACCCGTCCGAGGACAACCTGCAGAAGAAGATCCTCGGCTTCATCCCGTTCGGCAACAGGATCACCGATTACTTCCGCCGGTACGAGAGCGCGCAGTCGCACCTGAACGCGATCATCCAGGCCCTGTACGACGGGCAGGACGAGCTGCGGAAGGACAACGCGGCCCTGAACCTCGAGAAGCAGAACCTCTGGGAGACGATGACCCGTCTCAACGAGTACATCTACGTCGCCGAGCGGCTCGACGTGAAGCTCTCGGCGAAGATCGCCGAGCTCGACGCGACCGACCCGGAGCGGGCGAAGGCGCTGCGCGAGGACGTCCTCTTCTACGCGCGCCAGAAGCACCAGGACCTGCTGACCCAGCTGGCCGTGTCGATCCAGGGCTACCTCGCGATCGACGTCGTCATCAAGAACAACGTCGAGCTGATCAAGGGCGTGGACCGGGCGACGACCACGACCGTCTCGGCGCTGCGGACCGCGGTCATCGTGGCACAGGCGCTCGCCAACCAGCGGCTCGTGCTCGATCAGATCACGGCGCTGAACACCACGACGTCCAACATGATCGAGGCCACCTCGCGCATGCTCGCCGACCAGTCGGCCTCGATCCAGTCGCAGGCCGCCTCGGCCACGGTCGGGCTGCCGCAGCTGCAGGCCGCGTTCGCGAACATCTACCAGACGATGGACTCGATCTCGGACTTCAAGATCAAGGCGCTCGACAGCATGGCCCAGACCGTCGGAGTCCTCCAGACCGAGACCGCGAAGGCCGGCGAGTACGTCGAGCGGGCCCGCCGCAGCAACTCGGACATCGACGCGACGTCCTCGCTCGATCTCGGCCGCTAGCCGATGGGCTGGTTCTCCCGACTGTTCACGGGTGCCCCCGCGGCACCGGAGGAGACCGCGCCCGCTCTGCCGAGCGTCCCGACGAGCGAGGACATCCTCGCGGCGCTCGACAGGGTCGGCGCGCGGACCGAGGGGCAGGTGCCCGGCATCGTCGCGGCGCGCATCCAGCGGATCGACGAGACGGTCCGCGAGATGGTGCCCCGCCTCGACCGCCTCGGCGGGATGAGCCGGCAGGGCCACACCGTCGTCGCGACCGCGACCAGCTACCTCCCCGAGGCGGTCGAGGGCTACCTCCGCCTGCCGAGGGACTTCGCCGACCGCCGCGCCGTGCACAGGGGGAAGACCTCGCTGATGATCCTCTGCGACCAGCTCGACCTCCTCGGAGGCACGCTCGACCGCATCTCGGACGCCGTCTCACGGCAGGACGCCTCGGCGCTGATCGCGCACGGGCAGTTCCTGGCCGAGAAGTTCACGGAGTCCTCGCTCTCCCCGAGCGGTCTCGACGCGCCTCCGCAGCCGGGAGCGCCGTCCGGATCCGGCTCGCTGACCCCGCCGAGCGCCTCGTGACCGCGCTCGCCCCGGCCCTGGACGCCCTCGTGCTCGCGGGGACCGCCGCCGGACTCGATGCCGCCGCCGTCCGCGACGAGGGTGCGCGTCTGGCCGCCGCCGTCGCCGAGTCGATCCGTGGCGCCGGGCCGGACTGGCTCGCCGCGACCGGCGCGACGGGCGGCCTGGAGGCGTTCTTCACCGCCGCCTCGAGCGGCCGGCGCTGGCGGTCGGGGCCGACCGATCAGCTCGCCGCACTGGTCGCCGCCGGCTCTCCGCACGCCGCCCCCTACGCCCGCGCCCTCACCGAGGTCGTATCGGCGGCCAGCGCTCTCGGCGACCCGGGCATCGGCGGCATCGCCTCCGCCTCCGCGACCGCCGCGGCCCAGCTCTCGGCCGTCCCGGGCGCCCGGGGAGCCGCTGCGACGACGGGCGGGGGAGCACTGCGAACGACCGGCCGGACGCCGGACGGTGCCGCGAGCGCCGACCTGCCGACCGGTCTGCCCGCCGGCGTGCCCGGGGTCGACGAGATCCTCGAGCGCCTCCGCCGGACCGAGCACGACGGCCCGCAGGACGAGCCGGCCCCCGCCGCCGCTGCCGCTGCGGAGCCCGCCTCGGAGCCGGAGCCGCTCGATCCGCCGGAGTCCATCGACGACCTGCTCGCCGAGCTCGACGCGCTGATCGGGCTCGACCGGGTGAAGAGCGAGATCAAGCGGCAGACTCAGCTGCTCCGGATCGACACGCTGCGCCAGGCCGCCGGACTCAGCACGCCCACGCTCACCCGCCACCTCGTCTTCACGGGGAACCCCGGCACGGGCAAGACGACGGTGGCGCGGCTGGTCTCGCGGATCTACCGATCGCTGGGCATCCTCTCGAAGGGCGTGCTCGTCGAGGTCGACCGCTCGGAGCTGGTCGCCGGCTACCTCGGGCAGACCGCGACGAAGACCGCGGAGGTGATCGCCTCCGCGCGCGGCGGGGTCCTGTTCATCGACGAGGCCTACGCGCTCGCGCTCGACCAGTACGGAGCAGAGGCGGTCACCACCCTGGTGAAGGACATGGAGGACCACCGCGGCGACCTCGTCGTGATCGTCGCCGGCTACTCCGGGCCGATGCAGGGCTTCCTCGACACGAACCCGGGTCTCGCCAGCCGCTTCTCGACCACGATCGACTTCGCCGACTACTCGGACGACGAGCTCTCGGCGATCTTCGGCCGCCTCGCCGCCTCCGCGGACTTCGAGCCGACGGAGGAGGCGCTCGCCGCGTTCGCGGGCCTCGCCTCGGCGCAGCAGCGCACGGAGGCGTTCGGCAACGGGCGCTGGGTCCGCAACGTCCTCGACGCGGCGATCGCCCGGCACGCGTGGCGGCTCCGCGACGTGGAGGAGCCGACGCTCGACGAGCTGCGCATCCTGCTGCCGGAGGACGTCGTGGAGAGCCCCGACGCCTCGGGCGGCCCGGACGGGCCCGGCGAGGACGCCGAGGGCGCGGTCGCGGGCTCGGAGGAGGCCTTCGGGCAGCCGGACGCAGCCCCGAGCGGCGCGGCGCCCCCCGTCACCGACGACCCCGAGGAGGAGAGCCGTTGAGCACCGCACCCGCCGCGCCGCCCGCGGAGAGGATCCCCGAGCCGCCCCTCGTCGAGGTCGCCAACCGGGCGGCCCGGCGCAGGCCGTCGCTGCTGGCCCGCGCGACCGCGACGACTCCGGGCACTCTGCGCCTCCTGCTCGCCCTGACGGCGCTGGCCGCCGTGCTGTTCGGCGTGTTCGCGCAGCAGGCCGGAGCGATGCAGGCGCGCGCCGCGACGACGGCCCGGGAGCAGTCGGCCCAGCTCCTCGGCGTGCAGAACGTCCGCACGCTGCTCGTGGACGCCAACGCGATCGCCGCCAACACCTTCCTCGTCGGCGGACTCGAGCCGACCGAGCTGCGGGCGTCCTACGTCTCGAGCCTCACCGGCGCCGCGTCGGCGATCGCAGGGCTCTCGGCCGCGGATTCGGCCGACACCGAGGCCCTCGCCCGCGTCGCCAGCAGCATCACGACCTACAGCGGGCTGATCGAGCAGGCTCGAGCCAACAACCGGCAGGGCTTCCCCGTCGCCTCGGCCTACCTCGACCAGGCGTCGACGGCGCTCTCCGGCGACGGCGGCATCCTCGAGGACCTCGACGGGCTGGTCGACTCCGGTGCCGACCGGGTCGCGGCCGCCTACGACGCGGTCCGCTGGAGCGTCCTGTTGATGATCGGCTCGCTCGTGATGCTGGTCCTCCTCCTCGCGGCGCAGCTCTGGCTCGCCCGCCGCACGCACCGCTACCTCAACCGCCCGCTCGCCACGGGGACCGCCCTCCTCCTGGTCGTCGGCGTCGGCGGGGCGCTCGCCTACGGATCGGTCGCGGCGGACGCGGGGACGGCGCGGGTCGAGTCCTACCGCGAGGCGCTCACCGTCTCGAACGCGCTGATCGCCGCGAGCGACGCCAAGTCGCTCGAGAGCTTCACGCTGATCAAGCGCGGCTCCGGCGCCGCCCTCGAGGAGCGCTACACGCAGGCCGTCGACTCCGCCCGGGAGAAGCTCTCGGGAGGCCTGCAGGACGAGCTGGCGAGGACGCGGCTCGTCGACGAGTTCGGGCAGTGGCAGTCGTTCCACGAGGAGATCCGCGCGGCGGACGACGCCGGGAACTGGGACCAGGCCGTCCGCGTCGCCACGATCACCGGGAACGGCACCCCGAACGACCTCTTCACCACCTTCTCCGACGACGCCCGCGACGTGGTGCAGGAGAAGGCCCTGGCCGCCGCCACCACGCTCGACAGGGGTGCGGAGTTCGCGACCCTCGTCTCGTGGATCCTGCTGGCGGCGGGTCTCGCCGGAGCCGTGTCCGCCTGGCGCGGCATCGCCCAGCGACTGGAGGAGTACCGATGAACCGCCTGCGCGCCGCCGCCCTCGCCCTGGCCACCGCCGCGGCGCTCGCCCTCACCGGCTGCACGACGGGGGCGGACGACCTCGGCACGCCCCTCGCCGCGGCGACCCCGACTCCGACGGCGAGCGAGGCCGCTCCCGCCGCTCCGGCCGCGTCGGACTGCTCGCCCTCGGCGGTCACCTCCTACGCGCCGACCGGCGTGACCGGCAGCACCAGGCTCGCGGAGATCCGCGGGCGCGGCACCCTCCGCGTCGGCGTCTCGGCCGACACCCTCCTGATGAGCGCGCGCAACCCGATCACGGGGTCGATCGAGGGCTTCGACGTCGACATCGCCCGGGAGGTCGCCCGCGCGATCCTCGGCACCGACTCGATCGACTACGTCGTGATCACCTCCGCTCAGCGCCTCCCCGCGCTCACCGGCGGTGACGGCGCCCCGCAGGTCGACATGGTCGCCCGCACCCTCACGATGACCTGCGACCGCTGGAGCTCGATCGCCTTCTCGTCCGAGTACTACGACGCGGGCCTCAAGGTGCTCGTCTCGGACGACCCGGACGGCGCCCCCGTCACGGGCATCGGCGACCTCGACGGCGAGAAGGTCTGCGCGCCCAGCAGCACCACGACGCTCAGCCGCCTGCAGAACGACTACCCGCAGGTGGAGGCCGTCGAGGCCGCCACGCACTCGCAGTGCCTCGCCCTCTTCCAGGCCGGCGAGGTCGACGCGATCGCGGGCGACGACACGATCCTCGCGGGCTTCGTGGCGCAGGACCCGTACGCGAAGGTCGTCGGCGACGCCCTGAGCTCGGAGCCCTACGGCCTCGGCCTCCCCGCCGACGACCCGGACTTCGTGCGCTTCGTCAACGCCGCCCTCGAGAGCATCCGCTCCGACGGCCGCTGGCAGAGCATCTACGAGCGCTGGCTCGGGGTCCTCGGCGAGGCATCGCCGCCGGCCCCGGTGTACGGCCGATGAGCACCGGTCTCGCGGAGGGGACCCCCGTCGCTCCGGGCCGGCTGGGGGAGGCCGCGCCGCAGCGCGAGCTCTTCGAGTACCTCGCCGCTCTCACCCGCTGGCTCCAGCGGACCACGCGAGAGCTCTCGCGGCTGGACGCCGCCGCGCTGGCGTCGCCGCAGGCCGAGAACTACACGGCGGACGTGGTGCTCGCCCAGTCCCTCCGCGAATCCGTCACCCGGCGTCTCGCCGAGCTCGAGACGGTCTGGGACTCCGGCCGCGTCGACGTGGTGGCGCGCGAGCGGATGTCGCAGCTGATCTGGGGCCGTCTCGACGCCTCCGGGAGCGGCGCGGTCTCGCTGGTGGAGGCCGTGCGCCTCTGCGACGCGGTCGTCGGCCAGCTGCGCTCCCGGCTCGAGCTCGACCCCAGCGGCACCGACGTCGCCGGGCGGATCGTCGGGGTGCGCGCCGAGATCGAGCGCTGCCGCGATCTCACCCGCGACGGGGCTGGCACGGTCGACCGCGAGCGGGCGGAGCGGGTCGGCGTGCTGCGCTCCCGCCTCGACGCGCTCGCCGAGCGGGCGGGCCGGGGAGCCGACGTGTCGGGGCCGCTCGGCCAGCTCGAGAGCGACTCCGCCCGGCTCGAGCGCGACCTGATCATCGCCGCGTCCGAGCGGCGCGGACTCGAGCGCGACCGCCGGCGGGCGCGCGAGCTGGCGGAGGCGGCCGAGCGCCGCGAAGCGCCGCTGCGCGAGCTCGTGGCCCGCTGCCGCCGCGAGATCGCCGACCCGCCGCGGCTGGCCGTGCCCGACGTCTCCCGGCTGGGCGATCCTCCGTCCGACCGCGAGGCGCTCGACGCGCACCTCGCGCGGCTCACCGCCGTCGGCCGCGCGTTCGACGCGGTCGAGGCCGCCTACACGTCGCCCCTGCGCGAGCGCGCCGCTCTGGGCTTCCGCCTCCGGGCGCTGCGGGAGCGGGCCGAGGGCAACGGTCGCGCTGCTACCGCCGTCGGCGTCGCGGCCGAGGAGGAGGTGCGCGCCGCCCTCGACGCGGTGCCCTGCTCCGTCCCGCTCGCCCGCCACCTGGTCGAGCAGTACGACGTCGTCACCCGCGACCTCCCGCATCCCGTCCCCGCGCACCACCGGAAGGCCACCCCATGAACGGCGCCCCCTGCACCGCGACGCCCGGCTGCACCGCGACGCCCGGCTGCACCGGGACGATCGAGGACGGCTACTGCAACGTCTGCGGCCTCCCGCCCGAGGAGGGCGCCGCCGCCTCCACGCCGACCGCGCGCCGCGCCGCCCCGGCCTCCCCGCCGGCCACCGCCTCCGCCGCCTTCGGCACCGGCTTCGTCGAGGGCGCGCCCGGTGCCGCGGCACCCGGACCCGCGGAGGAGTCGGCCACCGCGCGCAGCACTCGCACCTCCTCCGCCCGCCTCGCCACCGCTGCCCTCGGCTCCGCCCGCACCGCGCAGACCGGCTCGAAGGTCACCCGCCGCGTCGGCACCACCTCGACCCGCCTGCGCGGCCCGAGGCTCGGCGCCGGGCTCACCACGGTCCCGTCCCGCCCGGCCGCCGACCCGACGGCCGCCCTGATGACCGAGGCGGTCCTCCCCGAGCGCAAGCGCTTCTGCTCGCACTGCGGCACCGCCGTCGGCCGCGGGCGCGACGGTCGGCCCGGCCGCACCGAGGGGTTCTGCCCCAACTGCCGCACGCCGTTCTCGTTCACCCCGCAGCTGGTGAAGGGCGACGTGGTCGGCGGCCAGTACGAGGTCGTCGGCTGCCTGGCCTACGGCGGCCTGGGCTGGATCTACCTCGCGCGCGACCGGAACGTCTCGGGACGCTGGGTGGTGCTCAAGGGCCTGCTCAACTCCGGCGACCCCGATGCGTACGCCGCGGCCGTCACCGAGCGCCGGTTCCTGGCCGAGGTCGAGCACCCGCTGATCGTCGAGATCTACAACTTCGTCCTGCACGACGGCGCCGGCTACATCGTGATGGAGTACGTCGGCGGGCCGAGCCTCAAGCAGATCCTGAAGGAGCGGCTGGACGCCAACGGCGGCGCCGCGGATCCGCTGCCGGTGGACCAGGCGCTCGCCTTCGTGCTCGAGGTCCTTCCCGCGTTCGCCTACCTGCACGACCACGGGCTCCTCTACTGCGACTTCAAGCCGGACAACATGATCCAGGTGGGCGACCAGGTCAAGCTGATCGACCTCGGCGGAGTGCGCCGGATCGACGACGAGGACTCCGCCATCTACGGCACCGTCGGCTACCAGGCTCCGGAGGTCGCCGACCTCGGTCCCTCGGTCGCCTCCGACGTCTACACGATCGGCCGGACGCTGGCCTCGCTGGTGCTCGACTTCCGCGGCAACCAGACGACCTTCGTCGCCTCGCTGCCGCCGGTGTCCGAGACGCCGCTGTTCCAGCGCTACGACTCCTTCTACCGCCTGATCGCGAAGGCGTGCGCTCCCGATCCGCAGGACCGCTTCGCCACGGTGGACGAGATGCGCGGCCAGCTGCTCGGGGTGCTGCGCGAGGTCGTCGCGACCGATCGCGGTCCGGGGCACCCCGCGCTGCACTCGACGGAGTCGGCCCTGTTCGAGGCGCCCGTGGCCGACGTGGTCGACCGCGTCCCGCCGTGGGACGCGCTGCCGGCGCTCCGCCGCGACGAGTCCGATCCCGCGCGGTCGTGGCTCGCGGGCGTGAACGTGGCCGACCCGATCGTGCGCCTGCGCGCTCTCGAGCTCGCCCCCACCGTGACGGTCGAGGTGCGGCTCGCCCGCGCCCGGGCGGCGATCGAGGCGCAGCGCTGGGAGGAGGCGGCCCGCGCGACGGGCGAGATCCTCACGGAGGACCCGTGGGAGTGGCGGGCGGTCTGGATGAGCGGCCTCGCGCAGCTCGCGCGCGGCGACGACATCGGGGCCCGCGCCTCCTTCAACACCGTCTACGGGCAGGTCCCCGGCGAGCTCGCCCCGAAGCTCGCGCTCGCCGCGGCGTGCGAGGCGAGCGGTGAGCCCGAGGTCGCCGAGTCCCTCTACGTGATCTGTGCCCGCGCCGACGCGAACTACACGGCACCGGCCGCCTTCGGGCTCGCCCGGGTGCGGCAGCTGCGCTCCGACCTCGACGGGGCGCTCGACGCCCTCGACATCGTCGCGCCCACGCGCTCCTCCTACTCCGACGCGCGCCGCCGCCGGGCGGAGCTGCTGGCGGAGTCGGGCCGCGGGCTGCCGGCGCTCTCGGCCGCTCTCGCGAGCGTCGACTCCGTGTCGATCGATCAGCGGACCCGCCTCGAGCTCACGACGCAGGTCCTCGCCTCCGCCCTCGAGCTGGTGCGGCGCGACGGCCCGGCCGAGGGGGCGACCCTCGGCGGAGTCGAGGCGAACGAGGCCGCGATCCGCGATGGGCTCGAGGCCTCCTATCGCGCGCTCGCCGCCTCCACCCGCGAGCGCGACGAGCGCCTGCGCCTCGTCGACCGGGCCAACGAGGTCCGACGCTGGACGCTGACATGAGCGGCGCGCTGTCGACGCCCTGCCCGAACTGCGGCGAGCCGGTCACGACGGGCGACGCGTTCTGCGAGGCCTGCGGGACACCGCTGATCGTCGCGGCCACTCCCTCCGCTCCGCCCGTCGCTGTCGGAGGATCCGCCACCTGCGTCTCCTGCGGGGGAGCGGTCGCCGAGGACGGCTACTGCGAGCAGTGCGGACGCCCCGCACCGAGCGAGCGCGAGCACTGGGCGGAGGCGCCGCACCCGCTGGTCGGCGGGGTCTGCGACCGCGGACTCCGGCACCCGGCCAACGAGGACGCGATGGCGCTGGGGGCGACCACCGGCGACGACGGCTCTCTGAAGACGGCGCTGCTCGTGGTCTGCGACGGGGTCTCGTCGACGCCCGACTCCGACAAGGCGTCGCTCGCCGCCGCCCGCGCCGCACTCAGCGCGCTGCAGGCCGAGGTCGGCGGCGGGAGCGCGGGAGGGGACCGCTGGCGCGCGCTCCTGCAGATGGCGACCGCGCGCGCCTCCGGAGCGATCGACGCGGCCGTGCCCGAGAAGCGGTCGAATCCGCCCTCGTGCACCTTCACCGCGGCGGTGCTCGACGGCGCGCTGCTCGTCACGGGCAACGTGGGGGACAGCCGCAGCTACTGGATGCCGGACGCGGGCGAGCCGCGGCAGCTCACGGTCGACGATTCGTGGGCGCAGGAGCAGATCGCCTCGGGAGTGCCGCGGGAGCAGGCCGAGACGGCGCCCGACGCGCACGCCATCACCCGCTGGCTCGGCGCCGACGCACACGACGAGGAGCCGCGGGTCACCACCGAGGAACTGATCGAGCCGGGGTGGGTGCTGGTCTGCTCCGACGGGCTCTGGAACTACGCGTCCGCCGCCGAGGACCTCGCGCGCGTGCTGCGCGACGCGCAGGAACGGGTGGGCGCCGATCCGGTCACGCTCGCGGAGGCGCTGGTCGCCTGGGCGAACGAGCGCGGCGGCCACGACAACATCACGGCGGCGCTGGCGCGGTTCGACCCGGCTGGTGCGGCGGAGGAGGCGGTGGCGGCTGAGGCGTCCGCTGCCGGGGCGCGCGGAGAGGAGCCCGGCTCGGCCGAGCAGGACGCTGCCGACTCCGGTGCCGATCTCGACAGTGCGGGGCCGGACGGTGCGGAGCCGGACGTTGCCGTCCCCGACGCTGCCGTCCCCGACGCTGCCGACCCGAGCACGGCCGCCCCCGGCGCCTCGAGCGACGGCGCCTCGAGCCCCGCCGTCCCGGCCGCACCCACCCCGGAC